>DASUAD010000638.1:0-6594 GCA_035763965.1 Thermoanaerobaculia bacterium
GACGACGATCACGACGGCCATCCCCGCCACGAGCGCGAGCGGGAGCGTACGCCGGGGCTCCCGCGTCTCCTCCGCGACGAGGTTGACGCTCTGCCAGCCGCCGTACGCGAAGAGGATCGGCACGAGGGCGGACCCGAACGCGGGAAAGCCCCCCGAAGGCGGGGGCGCGGCCGTGACGGCCGGAGAGGGCCCCCGGGGAAGGAAGATCCCGCCGACGATCAGGGCGGCGAGGGCGGCCATCTTCAAGATCACGAGGATGTTCAACAGGCGGCTGCCGGGCTTGACGCCAACGATGTTGACCGCGGCGACGAGCGCGATCGCGACCGCACCGTACGCGGCAGCGGCCGCCGGGTTCCCACCGACCAGGCGCAGCGTGTACTGCGCGAAAGTGACGGCGACGAAAGCGAGCCCGCCCCCCTGAATCATCAGGAGCGACGCCCAACCGAAGAGAAAAGCAACGAGCGGATGGTAGGCCTCTCGGAGATAGACGTACTCGCCTCCGGCCCGCGGAAGAAGAGCCGCGAGCTCCGCAAACGCGAAGGCTCCGGCGAGCGCGATCGCGCCGCCGACGATCCAGGCGGCGAGAACGAGACCCGGGCTCTCGAGACGCTGCGCGACGACCGACGGAAGGACGAAAATGCCGGAGCCGACGATCCCTCCGACGACCACCATCGTGGCGTCGAACGGGCCGAGCGCGCGCCGGAAGGCCAATTCGCCCGAGGATAACCGACCAGCGAATCCGTTTTGGGAAGAGATTCCTCACTTCGCTCGGGATCACCGCTTTCACGGTCACCGGGACTTCCGAGTTGGGACGCGGGACACTACAATCGGGATGGATGCCCGCCGACTTCGTCCACCTTCACCTCCACACCCAGTACTCACTCCTCGACGGCGCCAACCGAGTGGGGGAGTTGTGCCGGCGGATCCGGGAGCTCGAGATGCCCGCGGTCGCGGTCACGGACCACGGGAACATGTTCGGGGCGTTCGCCTTCTACCACGAAGCCCTGAAGAACGGCGTCCGGCCGATCCTCGGGATCGAGGCGTACATCGCACCCGGCGACCGGCGCGACCGGGAGGCGCAGGCGGCCATCGAGTCCGGCGAAGGGTACGCGTACCACCTGACGATCCTCGCGGCGACGCCGGCCGGCTACCACAACCTGATCAAGCTCGTTTCGGAGGCGTATCTCACCGGCTTTTACCACCGGCCACGGATGGACAAGGCCCTTCTCCGCGAACACTCCGAAGGGCTGATCGCGCTCTCGGGGTGCCTGAAGGGCGAGGTCGCCGGCGCGCTCTCCCGCGGCAACCAGGAAGCCGCCCGCCGGGCGGTCCGTGAATACCAGGACATCTTCGGGAAAGAGAGCTTCTTCATCGAGCTGATGGATCACGGACTGCCGAAGCAGACGGAGATCCTGCCCGATCTCCTCCGGCTCTCGTCCGAAACCGGCGCGCCGGCGGTCGCGACCAACGACTGCCATTACCTGCACCAGGACGACGCCTTCGCCCACGAGGTCCTGCTCTGCATCGGCATGGGGAAAACGCTCGAGGACGAGCGCCGGATGCGCTTCTACAACGACGAGTTCTACGTCAAGAGCGCGGCGGAGATGCACGAGCGGTTCCGCCGGTGGTCGGAAGAGTCGCTCTCGAACACGGTCGCGGTCGCGGAGCGCTGCGCGGTCACGTTCGACACCGAGGGTCTCCACCTTCCGACGTTCACCGCGCCGGACGGCAAAACTCCGGCCGAGTACTTCACGGGGCTCGCGCGCGAAGGACTGGAGAGACGTCTCGTCGAGCTCGAGCCCTTCTTCCGCGCGGGGAAGATCCGGAATCCTCCGGGGAAGTACCGCGAGCGGCTCGAGTACGAGATCGGCGTCATCGAGAAGATGAACTTCCCGTCGTACTTCCTGATCGTCTCGGACTTCATCCGGCACGCGCGCGAGATCGGCATATCCGTCGGGCCGGGTCGCGGGAGCGCTGCGGGATCCATCGTTTCGTGGGCGCTTCGGATCACCGAGATCGATCCGCTGCGCTACGACCTGCTCTTCGAGAGGTTCCTGAACCCCGAGCGGATCTCGATGCCCGACATCGACATCGACTTCTGCCAGGCGCGCCGGGGCGAGGTGATCGAGTACGTCACGAAGAAGTACGGGCGGGAAAACGTCGCGCAGATCGTCACGTTCTCGCAGTTGAAGCCGAAGCTCGCCGTGAGGGACGTCGCGCGGGTCCTCTCGCTTCCCGTGGCGCTCGGAGACCGCATCGCGAAGCTCATCCCCGACGGCGTCGACGTGAACTTCGACCGCGCGATGAAGGAGTCGCCCCAGCTGAAGGAGGCAGTCCAGACCGACGAGTCCGTGGCCAGAGTCGTCCAGATCGCAGGCCGCCTGGAAGGCCTCTCGCGGCACGCCGGGATGCACGCGGCCGGGGTGGTGATCGCGCCGCGTCCGATCACCGAGTACCTGCCGCTCTACCGGACGAACACGGGCGACGTCACCACGCAGTTCGACATGAACGCCGTCGAGAAGATGGGGCTTCTCAAGATCGACTTCCTGGGCTTGATCACGCTCGACGTCATGGACGAGGCGGTGGCCGGCATCCGCGAGCGCACCGGGGACGAGGTCGACCTCGACCGGATCCCCCTGAACGACGAGAAGACGTACGAGCTCTTCCGGTCCGGTAAGACCGCGTGCGTCTTTCAGTTCGACTCGTCCGGGATGCGGGATCTCCTGCGGCGCGCGAAGCCCAAGGTCTTTTCCGATCTCGCCGCGTTGAACGCCCTCTACCGTCCCGGAGCCCTCGACGCCGGGACCGTCGAAGAGTACGTCCGCCGCCGCAACGGGACGAGCAAGGTCACCTACCCGCTCCCCGAGATCGAGGACATCCTCGAGGAGACGTTCGGGATCCTCGTGTATCAGGAGCAGGTCATGCGGATCGCCTCGCGCGTGGCCGGCTACTCGCTCGCGGAGGCCGACCTGCTGCGGAAGGCGATCGGCAAGAAGAAGCGCGAAATCATGGTCGCCGAGGGGGAGAAGTTCGTCCGCCGCGCGGTCGAGCACGGGACGCCCGAGAAGAAGGCGAAGCAGCTCTGGGCGCTGATCGAGCCCTTCGCCCGGTACGGCTTCAACAAGTCGCACGCGGTGGCCTACGCGCTCGTCGCGTTCAAGACGGCTTTTCTCAAGGCGCACTACCCGGTGGACTTTCTGGCGGCCGCGCTCTCGGCCGAGATCGGCTCGACGGACGGCATCGTCAAGGTGGTCGGCGACTGCGCCGAAATGGGGATCCCGGTGCTTCCGCCGGACATCAACGAGTCGCGGAAGAACTTCGCCGCCTTCGGCTCGGCCATCCGGTTCGGGCTCGCAGCGATCAAGGGTGTCGGCGACCAGGCCGCCGAATCGATCCTGGAGGAGCGGCTCAAGAAGCCCTTCGTTTCGTTCACCGATCTCGCGCACCGCCTCGACCCGCACCTCGTGAACAAAAGGACGCTCGACGCCTTGATCTGCGCCGGAGCGCTCGACTCGCTCGGGAAGAACCGCGCGACCCTCGCCGCGGCTTCCGAGAGGGTGGTCGCGCAGGCGGCGCGCCGCCGCGAGGAAGCGGAGCTCGGACAGACGAATCTCTTCGCCGGAGGGTCGGAGGAAGAGCCGGTGACCGACGCGTTTCCCGAAGAGCCGGAGTGGACTCTCGAGGAGAAGTTGCGGCGGGAGAAGGAAGTCCTGGGCTTCTACGTCACGGGCCACCCGCTCTCGAAGTACTCCGACGACATCGATCGCTTCGCGGACTCGCGGGTGACCGAGCTGACCTCGCGGATCGACCAGTCGGTACGGGTCGCCGGCGTGCTCGTCAACGTCAAGAAACAGAAGATCAAGAAGGGCGCCAACGAGGGGAAGACGATGTTGAAGGCGACGCTCGAAGACACGACGGGCGGCGTTCCGGTGTGCGTCTTCGCGAGCCTCTACGAGAAGGTCGCGGCGTGGATCCGGGCCGACCTTCCGGTCCTCGTGACCGCGATGGTCCGGGAGGCGGGCGGCTCGATCGAGCTCACGGTGCAGGACGTGACGCCGCTCGAAGGCATCCGCGAGCGTCTCGCGCGCGAGATGGAGATCCGCATCGATCTGACGCTCGCCGACGAGACCCTCATGGGCCGGCTGAAGGAGCTCCTCCGCCTCCACTCGGGAACGACGCCGCTCGCGCTCCGTCTGGTTCGGCCCGGCGACTTCGACGTGAAGCTCAAGGCGGCGGATTCGATCCGCGTGACCCCTTCGCCGCGGCTGACGGGAGAGGTGCGGGCGCTGACCGGTGAGGACTCGGTCCGCTTCAACTTCTAGTCCGGCGCCCCCGCTGCCGGCAGAGACCTCGCGGCGGGTATCCGCGGCACGCGGCCTCGCGCGCGAGCGCGGAATCCCTCTGTATCTGGCCGGGGGCGCCGTCCGGGACCTTCTTTTGCACCGCCCGGTCGTCGACGTGGACCTCGTCGTCGAGCAGGAAGCGGGAGGCTTCGCGCGCGAGCTCGCGCGCCGGCTGGAGGGGACGATGACCCTCCACGGCCGCTTCGGAACGGCGGTGATCCGGAGCGGGTCGGGCGAACGCCTCGACGTCGCGACGGCGCGCGCCGAGAGCTACCCGCGGCCGGGAGCGCTTCCGCGCGTCCGGTCCGGCTCGATCGACGAGGACCTCGCGCGCCGGGACTTCACGATCAACGCGATGGCAATCGAGATCGCGCGGAGCCGCCGGCCGCGGCTCCTCGACCCCTTCGGCGGACGGGCGGACCTCTCCCGCGGTCTCGTGCGGATGCTGCACGCCCGGTCACCCTCCGACGACCCGACGCGGGCGTTCCGGGCGGTCCGGTATGCGAACCGGCTCGGTTTCCGGATCGAGCGCGCCACCCGCGACTGGATCCTCCAGGCGGTCCGGAAGGGGGCTCTCGCGACGGTCTCCGGCGACCGGCTCCGCCGGGAGCTCGCCCTGCTCTTTTCGGAGAAGAATCGGGCGGCAGCGGCGAGGCAGCTCGCGAGCCTCGGTCTGGCGGCCGCGGTGCACCGGGCGCTCCGGTTCGACGCCGCGGCGGCCCGGCGGCTGCGCTCGGTCGAGCAATTGTCGTCCGCGACCGGGCTCGAACCGACCTGGCTCGTGTACCTTCTTGCCTGGATGGGTGAGGCGAACGAGTCGGCGGCGGACGCGATCCCCGCGCGCCTGAACCTGCCGCGGCGCGCGGCCGCGATCGTTCGCGCGTGGCCGGGGACGCGGAAGGCCATTGCCGCCGCGACCCTGGCGAGCCGCTCGCGCGCCCTGACCGCCATCGAACGCCTCTCCGACGACGAAGTCCTCGCCGCCGCCGCCTCGCTTCCTCCCGCTTCCCGCGCGCGCCTGCTCGAAGCGCGCCGCGCCGCGCCCGGCCTTCGCCTTTCGATCCGCGGATCGGACCTCCTCGCGGCCGGCGTTTCGCCCGGGCCCGCGATCGGCCGGGCCCTCTCCGCGACGCTCGCCGCTCTCCGGGACGGCGTGATCCGTCCCGAAGACGAGCTCGCTTTTGCGCTCGAGGCCGCGCGGTCGTGACGCCCGCGGTCCTGCTCGTCGCGGTTCTCGCCGGGGGCGCGCCGGCTGCTTCGGCAAAGCCGACGTTCTGCGTCGAGTGGATCCGGCAATCGCGGGACGGCTACGAGCGGATCACGCTCTTCTCCGACCGCACGCTCGTGTGGAAGACCTCCGACTCACGAGGCGAGGACGTCCGTCGCAAGACGCTCGCCCCCGACGAGCTCGAGTTCTACTGCACGTTCTTCGCGCGCGCGGAGTTCTGGAACCTTTCGGAAGACCTGCGCACCGGTCTCGTCGGAGAGTTCGCCGGGCAGTCTTCGATTACCGCCGCCCGGAGAGACGGCTCCTCCAAGCGCGTGCGGTTCGACGACCTCTCGTCGCTTTCGGCCGACGCGGCGGCAACGCGCGCGGCGCTCGAAGGCCTGCGGAGCGTCTTCACCAATCCGCTCGCTCCGGCGTCCCGCTTCATGGCGGACCTGCTTCCGCCGGGGACGATTCTCAAGCGTTTCGACGGCGCGATGTTCCGGGTGCTCCGGATCGAGAAAGAAAAGGGGTTCGTGGAGCTCTCCGGAGTGAACGAACCGTATTCTCAATTCGTGAAGCTGGAGGAGCTGCGTTTCCAGTTCTCACCACCGGAGTGACGGCGCCGTTCCCCTCTCCCCGCTCGCGGGGAGGGGGATGAGGTGAGGGGCTGATTGAGCCGCCGCGGCTCCTCTCCCCGCATCGTGTCCGGCCGCTGGAAGGGCCGCGTGCTCCGCGTCCCCGCAAGTGCGCGACCGACCTCCTCGCGCGCGCGGGAAGGGCTCTTCGACATCCTGCAGGAAAGCGTTCCGGGGAGCCGGGTCCTCGACCTCTTTGCCGGCAGCGGTGCGGTCGGTCTCGAAGCGCTTTCACGCGGCGCGACCCGGGTGTCGTTCGTCGAGAGCGATTCGCGCGCCCTCGAGTCGAACCTGGCGGCGCTCGGCGCCGGGCCGGACGAGTTCGAGCTTCTCCGCGAAGACGCGCGCGAAGCGGTTGCGACGCTCGCGCGCCGCGGCGAGAAATTCGAACTCGTTTTCGCGGACC
>DASUAD010000639.1:0-2063 GCA_035763965.1 Thermoanaerobaculia bacterium
AGTCGTCTCGCCAGGGAGAAGAGCGTGGCTTGCTGGATCTCGGTGGTTCCTACCTGATCGACCAGCAGGTCGATCGTGCGCGCGAGCATGCTGATGGCGTTGCGCTGCCGGGGCCGCAGATCCGAATCGAGACTCGCGCTCTTGATCACGAGAACCCGCTCGGCGCCGCGCCGGCTCGCCTCCATCGCGGGGGTCCCTGAGCGGATACCGCCGTCAATGAACGTCCCAGGAAGGTCTCGGCCCGGTCGGCCAAGCCGTTCGACGGGATCGGCCATCACTGGTTCCACGATCGACGCGAGGACTGCGTCGATGCGGTCCTTCTTCTCCCGGCCATCGGCGGGATCCTGGTCGCTCTCGGCCAGCAGATCGCCCGTTTGATAGTCCACCGTCATCGTCACGAGCTCCATGTCGTTGTCTCGTTCGGCATCGGACAACATGTCATCGATCCTCCGGCGGATGCCGTCGAACTGAACGAGACCGCGCGTGTCCTGGAACAGTTTCCAGTCCCACACGTCGTTCACGCAGTACAGATCGGCCTCGACCGAGCAGGTGTAGCCGCTCAACAGCAGATCGCGCCCGCGCTGCTCCTGCCCCGGCGTGGCGAAGATGTCCGCCGTCACGCCGATCAGGGAGCCCGTGCTGCTGCCGATGACGAGATCGAAGCCGGCGTTGGGACAGCCGAGCGAACCGGAGGCGGTGCGGCACGTCTGGAGTACTTCGGTCAGCCTCCACACGAAACCCGCGGTGAAGGCCCCGTTGGCGGCTCCCCCGCTCATCACGAGCGCGGTGGTCGGTCGGCCCACCCGGCGCCCCCATTTCCTCGCCTGGATATAGGTCTTGGCCCGTGCGGCGCCGCTCGCTATCCCGGCAGCCAGGTCGGCATCCGCGAGCTCGGTGCCGGTGAGGTTCTGGAGAACGAGCAGGGACGACGCGATCCCGCGCGCATTGGCGGCGAAGCGCTCCGCGTCGAGCTCGAGGCCGGCGGCGTCGCGGTTTTCAATCGGTTTGGCCAGCGGCCCGAGTCCCACGACGCCGTTCTCGATGACGAGCGGCGCTGGCGGAAGCCTCCAGATGGAGGGCTGCTCCTCGATCAGCTGGTTCTCTTCGATCGTCAAGGAGGGGGACACGTCGAAGTTGAAGGTCTCGTAGAGGGCGGCGGGGTCGCCCGCCGAGTCCGCGTCAGCCAATCCGTGGAGAAGATCGACGATCGGCTTGGGATTGGCGCTCAGGGCGTCGAGCCAGGATCCGACCGCCGTCGGGTTCACGTAGGCATCCACGAGGTGAGTGCGGACGATCCGCTCGATGCGTTCGGCCGTCACGCGAGGCGCTGGCGCGACTTCGACCTTGGGTGGTGCATTCGCCGCCTTCAGAAGATACGGGGTTCGGAGCAGGCATCCGGCGGAGAAGACGCCGGCCATCACCACCGCGGCGATCAGGATGCCCGGCAGCAGCGAGCGGTAGATCTCACGCATCTCGCCTCCCTGGTTCGCAGAGCGCATCACTCTCGTTATTCGTCGGAGGATGTGCAGGCGTTGGCAGCAGCGAAGCCACCGACTGCAACAACGCGCCGATCCGGGTTCGGCTGGCTCGCAGTCGAAGTCCTTCAACGACATTCCGCCTGCACCGATTTCGCAAGATGAGCCGGTCGCACGGGTAGAGTACGGCCGACTACTCGGTTCTCTGGAACCTCGTGGCCCGCGACCTGGCGGGGTGTCATGGCGGAGAGCCGGGGCCTCCCTCCGCAGAATCTTAAACCTCTTCCCCTGGAGCAAAGAGCTCGAACCGTCTCGCAGGCAAAGCGAGTGGCGAGATGGATTGTGTGAATCGCTCTTTCGCTCGACCCAAAAGAGGAGAAGTCAGGCGACTCCGCCTGACTCCTTTGATTCGCTGGTGCAGGGCGGGATTACGCGGCCAGGCCGGCGCGGTCTCCATTCAGCTGAGGCAGCCTGACGATCAAGGCCGTCGCCAGGAAAGACTCAATCCCCGTGCAGTGCTTCACGGTCGTGTCGCGCCGTTCAGGATGATGACCGAAGGTGACAGGACTTCCTCCGCAGCGGGCCCGC
>DASUAD010000640.1:0-2664 GCA_035763965.1 Thermoanaerobaculia bacterium
GAGCGGGGCCGCTGCGACGAGGAGCGCTGCGGCCGTGAACCGGATCAGGCGGCGCGAGCTCTCTGCAGTGCCGTCGCGTGCCTGTCGGCCACGACTTTCCAATTGACGTTCTTCAGAAACGCCCCCAGATACGATTTCTTGTCGGTCCCGAAGTCGATCATGAACGCGTGCTCCCAGGTGTCGAGCGCGAGCAGGTGCTCCTGGTTGATCATGATCCCGTTCGAGTGCTCCCACATCTGGTTGTGATGGAGCTTGCCGTCGACGCGGTCGTAGGTCAGCAGAACCCAGCCGCCCGTCGCCGCTTCCGCGCATGCCCTCAGATCCTCTTCCCAGTTCGACTGGCTCCCGAACGAGCCCTCGATCGCCCCCGCGAGCTCGGCCTTCGGCTCCCGTACCGAGCCGCCGAGGTTGTCAAAGTACATCTCGTGCAGGTAGACGCCATTGTATGGCACGGCCTCGCGGCGCTTGAGCTCGGAATACCGCCCGAACGAGAAGTTGGCCATCGACTTCCTCTCCTCGAAGGGGATCTTGTCGATCTCCGCCCGGATCTCGTTGATCTTCTTCACGTACCCCTCGTACAGCTTGATGTGCTGCTCGATCTGTTTGGGCGAGAACCCCGCCAGTTGGCCCACGAGGTGGTCGTACTTTCTGGCCTCAATCGTCATCGAATCCTCCTTGTGCTTCGCCGTATCGCCGCGTCCGTCACGATCTCATGGTTTATCCGAACAGTGCTAGTGTTGCAAGCGGCGTGCGAGCGCGACCGGCGACGCTCGGGCGAAGCGCCGGAAGCTGCGCCGCTGACCGCGGCGCGCGTTGCGACGCGAGGAGGAACCTCTGAGACAGGAAAAGGACAGCCTCGGCGTGCGTGAGATCCCCGATGAGGCCTACTGGGGCGCTCAGACGTCCCGGGCCATGGAGAACTTCCCGATTTCCGGCGAGCGCGCCCACCCGGAGGTGGTCCGGGCCTACGCGCGCATCAAGAAGGCGTGCGCCGAGACGAACCTCGAGATGGGGCGGCTGCCCGCCGAAAAAGTCCGGGCGATCGGGCAGGCATGCGACGAGGTGCTCGCCGGCAGACACCTCGAGCAGTTCGTCGTCGACGTCTACCAGGCGGGAGCGGGAACGTCGTTCCACATGAACGTCAACGAGGTGATCGCCGGCCGTGCTGCCGAGCTCATCCGCGCCTCGCGCGGCGACCGCAAGGCCGTCAACCCCAACGACGACGTCAACCTCGGGCAGTCGACGAACGACACCTTCCCGGCGGCCCTCCACATGGCCGCGATCGCGGTGGGCCGGACGCTCGTAACGGAGGTCGGGAAAGTCGCCGCGTCCTTCGAAAGAAAGGGAAAGGAGTTCGACGGGGTCGTCAAGTCCGGGCGCACCCACCTGATGGACGCGGTCCCGGTCACCCTCGGGCAGGAGTTCCGCGCCTTCGCCTCCGCGACTGCGCACCGGCAGGAGAGCCTGACCCGGGCGATCGACGGGCTGTGCGAGCTTCCCCTGGGCGGGACGGCGACCGGGACCGGGATCAACACCCCCGCCGGCTTCCGGGAGAAGGCGATCGAGAAGCTCGCGAAGCTCGCGGGCGAGCCTTTTTTCCCGGCGAGAGACGCGCGGGAGGGCCTCCAGAGCCGGGCCGCGGCCGGCGACTACTCGGCGGCTCTCCGGTCGCTCGCGGTCGAGCTCGGCCGGATCGCGAACGACCTGCGGCTCCTCGCCTCCGGGCCGGCGACGGGCCTGGACGAGATCCGGCTGCCCGCCGTCCAGCCGGGGTCCTCGATCATGCCCGGCAAGGTGAACCCGTCGCTTCTCGAATGCCTGAACATGCTCTGCTTCCAGATCGTCGGGTTCGACACGGCGAACCAGCTCGCGGTCGGCGCCGGACAGCTCGACCTGAACGTCATGATGCCGCTCCTCGCCTACAACCTGACGCGGGGGCCGCAACTCCTCGTCAACTTCCTGCCCGTCGTCCGCGAGCGGTGCATCGACGGGATCACGGCGAACGCCGAGAAGTGCCGCCGGTATCTGGAGGAGTCGCCGTCGGTCGTCACGGCGCTCACCCCGAAGATCGGCTATGCGACCGCCGCGGAGGTCTTCAAGGAGGCGGTCGCGCGCGGAGTGCTCGTCAAGCAGGTGCTCCTCGAAAAGAAGATCCTCACCGAGGAGGAGCTCGCGGCGGCGATGACCAAGGAGGCACTTCTGGGTCCCCTGGAGTGATCCGGATTCCGATTACCGATTAACGACGAGAGGAGGATTGATCGGATGACCTGGCCGCAGGACTGGCAGACCAACGTCACGTTCCTTCTCCGGTGGGCTCACTTGCTCGCGGGGATTACCTGGATCGGCCTGCTCTACTGGTTCAACCTCGTCAACGTGAACTTCCAGAAGGAAATCGACGCGTCGGTGAAGGGCAAGGTCAACCCGCCGCTTCTGACCCGATCTCTCTGGTGGTTCCGCTGGGGCGCGGTCGCCACGTGGCTGACCGGTCTCATCTACTTCGCGATCCTGCTGAACGCCGAGGACATCGATGCGAAGATGGGGATCGTGCTCGTGGTGTGGCTCCTCGCCTGGCTGCTGATCGCCGCGCTCTACCGCTTCGCGGTCGCCGGCGGGTTCCTGAAGGACGGACGCGTTCTCGCCGTCGTCATCGCCGTGATCGTGCTC
>DASUAD010000641.1:0-6390 GCA_035763965.1 Thermoanaerobaculia bacterium
CCGCTCGTCGGCGCCGAGACCGTCTTCGCGAACCGCTACGGCGTTCATCCGATCGTCCGCGCGCTCTCGGGGGAGGGTCTGCCGGTCATTCTCCCGCTCGCGCGGTCGGTGTCCAAAGCCGACGCTGCCGCCGCCGCGCCGGGCACGCCCGTCGTGCTCGTGGAGACTTCGCCGGAGGGCTGGGGTGAAACGTCGCTCGCGAACCTGGAGGAGCAGGTCAAGAAGGATCCGCAGGACACGCCCGGACCGGTCGGTCTCGCCGTCGTGGCCGGCCCCGCGCCAGACGAGAAGACCGCCTCGAAGAAGCCGCGGCTGGTCGTCGTCGGTAACTCCCGGTTCGCCACGAACGGAGCGCTCGAAAACGCCGGCAACGCGAACCTCCTCCTGAACTCGATTCACTGGTTGACTGGCTCCGAGAAGCAGATCGGCATCGCGCCGAAGACCCCGGAACAGGCGTCACTCTCCCTCACTCAGGCCCAGGTCCGACGCATCGGGCTCTTCTCGATCATCGGCCTGCCGGCGCTCGCCGTCGTGCTCGGCCTCTGGGTCTGGTATCGCCGGCGAGACTGAGGCCCGGCAGTCGATGTCCTCGCGCAAGCTGCTCATCTTGACCGGCGTCGTCGTCGCGCTCTTCGCCTTCATATTTCTCTTCGAGCGGAAGATGCCGACGACGGCGGACCGCGAGCAGAAAGGGGAGCTCTACTGGGACCTGCCGGAGGACCAGGTGGAATCGATCCGCATCGATCGTGGAACCGAGACCGTCGAGCTCGTGAAATCAGGGGAGGCCTGGAGGCTCGTTCGGCCGGAGGCGTATCCGGCGGAGACCTTCGCGGCGTCCGACCTGGCGTCGCAAATTGCCGACCTGAAGAAGCCGGGAGGCGACTCGGAGGCGGAAGGAAAGCCCGAGGACTACGGCCTGGCGAAGCCCTCCGCGAAGGTGACGTTCGTCTGGAAAGACCCGGAGAAGGGCGGCAGGAAGCATTCGCGCACGCTGGAGATCGGCCTCGACATACCGGGCACGGACGTGACCGCGGCGCGGGTGCCGGGCGATTCGAAGATCCTTTTCGTTCCGGCGAGCCTGGCCGCGTCCGTGAAAAAACCGGCGGACGACTTCAAGAGCAAAGAGGTTTTTGCCGGAGCGACCCTCGACGTGACGGGGATCGACGTCGCGCGCGGGCGTGGACGGCTGACGTTCGCGAAGAAGAGCGGGATCTGGTGGCTGGAGCAACCCATCTCCGATCTCGCGGATCGCGACGTTGTCGACGGCCTTGCGAACGATCTCTCGACGCTTCGGGTCAGCGAGTTCGTTCCCCGCTCTCAGGCGACCGACCTCTCGGCTCTCGGCCTCGCGCCACCGGTCTACCGGATCACTCTCACCGACGCGAAGGGCGGCAAGCACGTGCTCGACCTCGGCTCGACCCGCTCGGACGGGAACTCGGTCTACGCCGCCCGCGAGGGACAGGTCTTCACGATCGGAAACACGGCGGTCGATGACCTGTCGAAAGAGGCGGTCGCCTTCCGCGACCGGAAACTCGTCCGGTTCGAGCGCTCCGACGTGCAGGGGATCGCGGCGTCCGTCGGCACGAAGCATCGAGCCTTCTCGCGACAGCAGGCCGGCTGGAGCCTGGACGGCCGCGCGATCCTCGCCTCGGCCGCAGACGACCTGATGACCTCGATTCTCGACCTCGAGAGCTCGTCGTTTCTCGACGATCGATCGTCGAAGGCGCTCGCCGCGCGCCCCGCGGAGATGGAGCTCGAGGTCCGTCTGTCCACCGGCGGATCGTGGCGAATCGCGCTCTCCCCGTACCGGGGCGAGTATGCCGCGACGGTCTCTCGCCGCCCGGAGGCGTTCAGCATCGGACGGGACAAAGTCGAAAATCTCCGGGACGCGATCGAGAAAGCCGCCGCCGCTCCCGCGGTCACACCGTCGGCGACGCCCACGAGAAGACGGTAGACGGGAGACGGTAGACGGGAGACGGAGACGGGAGACGACGCCCGAAGACCTTTGAGTTACCGTCTTCCGTCTACCGTTTCCCGGTCAGGTGCGGCGGTCGCTTTTCGGCTTTCGCCGCGAGGTCCTCGATCCGCCTCTGGCGCGCCTTCTCTTTCTGGTCGTCGCCCCGCACCTGCTTCTCCTTGGCCTTCGAGAACATCGTGGAGATCGAGAAGAGGACTCCGGCCGCGGCCGGCAACTTTGCCCGGCGCGCCGAGGCGCCCCAGAAGTGCGTACTCTTGAACTTCGCCTCGGAGAGGTCGGCGTTGGCGAAGTCCGCGCCGGCGAGCCGCGCCCTGGTGAAATCCGCTCCGATCGCGCGGGAGAAGCGGAAGTCCGCCGACTCCAGGTTCGCGCCGAGGAAGTTGGCGCCGATGAGGAGCGTGCCGGAGAGGTCCGCCTCGAAGGCGAGCGCGTGCGACAGGTTCGCGCGCTTCAGGTTCGCCTGTCGGAAGTTCCCGAACGAGAGGTCCGCCCGGGAGAAGTCCACGCCCTCCGCCTGAGCTTCCGAGGCATCCGCGTGGGCGAAACGCGCGCCCTGGAAGGAGTAGGGCTTCAGATTCACACGCCTCAGGACGGCGTTGGAGAGATCCGCGCCCCGGAAGTTCGCGCGCTCGAACCGCGCGGTCCGAAGATCCACCTTGACGAGCTTGGCCTCGATGAAGCTCACGTCCTCGCCGCCGGCGTCGAGAAACAGCGCGCCGCGGAGGTCCGCCTTGCGAAGCCGGGCGCGATCGAATTGCGCACCGCTGAAGTTCGTTTCCACCGCGGAGACGAGCTCCATGTCCGCTTCCGCGAAGTCGGCGCGCTCGCAGTCCGCGGCGTTCAACGACGACTGCCGCAGCACGGCGCCGACGAACTTGGCGCGCCGCAGGTCGGCGCCCGTGAAATCCGAGGACTTCAGGTTGGCGCGCGCGAAAATCGCGTTGGGAAACGAACCCTGCGGGGCCGCGACTCCCTCGAAGAACGAGCGGGAGAGGTCGGCGCCGTCGAAGTGCGCCCCGTAGATCTTCACCCCGCGGAAGTTCACGTCGCACAAGGTCGCCCCGGCCAGGTTCGCGTTGTTGAGATCCGATCCTTCGAGCTTCGTCAGCGTCAGGTCGGCGCCGGCCAGGTTCGCGTTGAGAAGCGAGCAACTCTGGAGGGATGCCGCACGGAGCCGTGCTCCGGCGAGGAAAATCCCGGTCAGGTCGAGAAAGTCCAGGTCACAGTGCTCGAAGATGGCGCCGGGAGCCGAGGCTCCTTCGAAACGCGCCATCTGGAGCATCGCGCGGGAGAAGTCCGTGCCCGCGAGAGTGGCGCCGGAGAGATTGGCGCGTGTCAGGTCCGCGCGACGAAGATCCTTCCCCGAGAGATCCTTTCCCGAGAGGTCCGCGCCGGTGAGATCCGGGGTCACCCCCGGATTGCGGCTGCGCCAATCGTTCCAGTCCGCCGTCAGGACCGCTTTGAGGTGCTCTGAGTTTGCCATTCCTGTGGCGATTGTAACCGCCGGGCGGGTCGGGGCTTGAGGCGGTAGAATCGATGCGATGACCACGGCTGTTGCGCCTCCGCCGAAGGCCATGGAGCGCATCCGACGAGCCCTGGTCGGCGGGCATCCCCTCCTCTACGTCCAGTCCTGGGAGGAAACCCGGGTCGAGCGGCTCGCGCAGCACCTGGCCAAGACCTTCTACGGCGAGCCGGCCGCGTACGGCGTCTGGTCCGTCGTTGAGGGGCTCTCGGTCGACGGGAAGCCCGTCCCGGGAACGAACGATCCCCTCGCCGCTCTCGAGGCGATTCTCGGCATGGAGGGGAAGGCCTTCTACGTGATGAAGGATTTCCCGGGGGCTGCGGACGGGCGGCCCGAGATCGTTCGCCGGCTGCGGGACGTCTATCGCAGCCTCAAGGACCACGGCCGCCACGTTCTACTCGTATCGCCGCGACTCGTCATTCCGGAAGATGCGAAGAAAGAGGTCTACGTCATCGAGTACGAGCTGCCGGACGAGGGCGAGATCGCGCGCCTGCTCGAGGGGAATCTCAAACGTCGACTGGGCGCCGGCGCGATCAGTGACACGGACCTGAAACGGCTCGCGCTCGCACTGCGCGGCCTCACTGCGGACGAAATCGGGCACGTGCTTTCGAAGACTTTTGCGCAGCGCCAGGCGTTCGACGAGGAAGCGTTCCGCGAGATTCTCGCCGAAAAAGAGCAGATGTCTCGAAAGGAGGGGGTTCTCGAGTTCGTCCCTCCCCGCGTGTCACTCGACGACGTCGGCGGCTACGACGTGCTGAAGGAGTGGCTCCACAAACGTCAGAAGCTCTTCTCGCGGGAGGCACTCGACGCCGGGATCCCGATTCCGCGCGGAATCCTCCTCATGGGCGTATCCGGATGCGGAAAGAGCCTCTGCGTGAAGACGATTTCAACCGAGTGGAACCTCCCGCTCTTCCGTCTCGACATGAACGCGATCTTCGGCACCGACAACCCCGAGGCGACGTTTCTCAAAGCTCTCCGGTCCGTCGAGGCCGTGTCGCCTGCCGTCCTCTGGATCGACGAGATCGAGATGGGAGTCGGCGGCTACCGCGACGGCCAGGACGCGTCGATGTCGCGGATTTTCTCCGGGTTCCTGACGTGGATGCAGGAGAAGAACGCTCTCGTCTTCGTCGCGGCAACCGCGAACCGGATCCATCTTCTGCCGGCCGAGATCATCCGAAAAGGGCGGTTCGACCAGGTCTTCTTCGTCGACCTGCCGAGCGAGGAGGAACGCAAGCAGATCTTCCAGATTCACCTGTCGAAGAACAACTGTGACGTCTCCCGCCTCGACCTGGTCTTCCTCGCCAAGGCGACGGCGGGCTGGAACGGCGCGGAGATCGAGCAGGCAGTCGTCTCGGCGGTCGTCGACGCCTATGCCGAGAAGCGCGAGGTCACCGAGGACGACCTCTACAAGATGATCACCGCCACCGTGCCGCTGTCGGTGACGATGGAAGAGCAGATCAAGTCGATCCGAAGCTGGGCGCACGAGAGAGCGCTCAACGCGAGTCGCTAGACACCCCCCGTCATTCTCTTCGCCAATCAATTCCGGGACGGATCCATCTCTCTCCGCCGGAACGGCGACAGAAGATGGATTCGTGTCTGCCAGTCCCGCATTCGCGCCATGAGAGCCTCGAACCGCGCGGGGATGGAGTCGGTCTCCAGGAGCGCCTGGAGCTCGGCCGGCTCGTACCGCAGCCGCAGAGCGATCTCCGATCCCAGGTGCTCCGGAGAGAGAGCGTCCTCGGGAAGCGGCGCGAGCGACATCGCCTGGGAGACTTCACGGAAGAGAGAGACGGCCGCGCCACAGATCCGGACAGCGTCGGACTCATGGGAGAAGGGGACCGAAGGAACCTCCTCGACGTTCGCGATGCGGTACGGGTCGGGAGGCGCCTCGCTCAGGACGCGATAACGAAACTCGCCCTCCAGAACGATGTTGTAGCGCCCGTCGGCCAGCTCTTCGGAATCGACGATGCGACCCGCGCCGCCCACCGGGAGGATCGCCGGGGTCGCGCCCGCGTGTTCCCACCCCGGTTTCATCATCGCCATGCCGATCGTCTGGTCGCCCGCGAGAGCGTCGGCGACCATCGCCCGGTATCGCGGCTCGAAGATGTGCAGCGGGAGCTGCGTGCCCGGGAGGAGAACGACCTCCGGGAGCGGGAAGAGCGGGATGCGGCGCCGAGTCAACGCGCGGCTTCCCTCCTTCCTCCCGTCAACTCGAGGACGTACTCCACCGTCTGACGAATCTGCTCGTCCGTCAGCTTGTTCTCGAAAGAGGGCATCGGATCGCGCCCCCGGCGGATCTGTCTTTCGATCGATTCCGCCGACCCGTCTGCCCGCCACACGCCGTCGATCAGGTTGGCGTAGGGGAAGCGTCCGGCGACGGGCGTATTGCCGTCTCCGGTTCTGTTGTGGCAGCGCGCACACTTTCGCTCGAAGACGACCCGGCCCGCGGCGACGTCGCCGGCGTGCCCATCCATTTCGGGTAGCGCCTGCTCGCTGCACCCGATCACGAGCGCCGCGAGGGAGAGGAGGGCGAGAAATCGTCGTCGGAAAAGCAAGGCTCGAAGTTTAGCCTCCAGACCGACGGACGCCTCCCGCGTTCAGATTTCCCTGAGTTGACAGGGTGTCCCGGCAATGGCTAGCGTCGAAAAGCCGTGGCCGATCCGAAGGACAAACTCCCGGAAAACGTCTCCGGACGCTACTACGTTGACTCCCAGTGCATCGACTGCGACGTCTGCCGGGTGACCGCTCCCGCCAACTTTCAGAGGGACGAGGAGAAGGGCTATTCCTACGTTCACTGTCAGCCGGCGAACGCTGCCGAAGAAGCGCAGTGCCAGGAGGCGATGGATTCCTGCCCCGTGGAGGCGATCGGTAGCGACGGAACCGGGCCTAC
>DASUAD010000642.1:0-4876 GCA_035763965.1 Thermoanaerobaculia bacterium
GACACACTACGAGACGACGGCGCGGGAGATCTGGGCGGAACTGGGCGACTCGATCGACGCGTTCGTCGCAGGCGTCGGAACGACCGGGACCTTCATGGGGATCGCGCGATTCCTGACGGAGCGCAATCCCCGCCTCCTCCGTGTCGCTGCCGACCCGCAGGGCTCGATCCTCGGCGGCGGCACACGCGGCCCGCACGAAGTCGAGGGGATCGGGCTGTCGTTCTTCCCGCCGATTCTGGATCGTTCGCTGATCGACGAGATCGAGGTCGTGCGGGACGAAGAGGCGTTCGAGACGTGCCGGACCCTCGCCCGCGAGGAAGGACTGCTCGTCGGCGGGTCGTCGGGCGTCGCGGCCGCCGCGGCGCTTCGGATCGCAAAACGGCTCGGAACCGGCCGGACCGTGGTCACCGTATTTCCCGACGGAGCCGAGCGCTATCCGGGGCAGGGAATCTTCCAAGAGAGGGGACAGACCACGGTTTCTCATTAACAATAGAGGGACAGATCAGGGTTTTTCATCGGCCCGAAACCATAATCCCGAAACCGTGGTCTGTCCCCCTTCGAGGTCCATGATGGGTTTTTCGACGGACGCCATCCACGCGGGCAACGCCCCGGATCCCACGACGGGCGCCGTGTCCGTTCCGATCTATCAGACCTCGACGTACGTTCAGGAGGCTCTGGGAAAGCACAAGGGATTCGAGTACGCGCGGACCCAGAACCCCACGCGCGCCGCACTCGAGGAGAACCTCCGGGTCCTCGAAGGCGGAGCGGGAGCCCGCGCCTTCGCGTCCGGAATGGCGGCGATCACGGCGGTCTCGACGTTCGTCAAGGCCGGCGACCACGTCGTCTGCTCGAACCTGACTTACGGGGGCACCTACCGTTACTTCACGAAGATCCAGGCGCGCTACGGCGTCGAGTTCACCTTCGTGGACACGGCGAACGAGTCGGCGGTGCGCGACGCGATGCGGCCGAACACGAAGCTCCTCCACCTCGAGACGCCGACCAACCCGATGATGACGCTCTGCGACATCCCGCTCCTCTCGAGGATCGCACACGACCGCGGCGCGCTCGTCGTCGTCGACAACACCTTCGCGTCACCTTACCTCCAGAAGCCTCTGGAGCTCGGAGCGGACTTTTCCGTTCACTCGACGACGAAATTTCTCAACGGTCACTCGGATTCGGTCGGGGGGGTCGTCGTCGCTAAGAATCCCGAGCACGTCGAGTGGCTCGGTTTCGTCCAGAACGGTTCCGGCGCGATCCTCTCCCCCTTCGACTCCTGGCTCGTCCTGCGCGGGGTCAAGACGCTCGCCGTCCGGATGGAGCGCCACGAATCGAACGCGCGGGAGATCGCGCGCTTCCTCGCGGGGCATCCGAAGATCCGGAAGATCTACTACCCGGGCCTGTCCGACCATCCGCAGCACGAGCTCGCGAAGCGTCAGATGAAGGGCTTCGGCGCGATGATCTCGTTCGACCTCGGGTCGTTCGAGGCGGCGAAGGCGATGCTCGCGCGTGTGCGCCTGTGCTCGCTCGGGGAGAGCCTCGGCGGCGTCGAGACCCTCATCTCGCACCCCGCGACCATGACGCACGGCTCGATCCCCGAGGCCGATCGCGAGGCGCTCGGCATCACGATGGGTCTCGTCCGGATCTCGGTCGGGATCGAGGACGTCGAGGACCTCATGGCGGACCTGTCGCAGGCGCTGGAGGCGGTTGCCTAACACCCCTCGGATCCCGATCGCGGCGATCGTCGCGGCGTTCTCGCTGGCGTTCCGGCTCTCCGCCGACGACTTCGACGCGGTGCGGGAAGCCTTCCTCGCGCAGATCAACGCCGACCGCGTGAGCGGGGGCGCCTCAGTGCTCTCCCTCTCGCAGCCGCTCAGCCGCCTCGCGCAGGAATTCGCGGAGGAAGCGGCGAGCCGCGGAAACCCCGACCTCGTCCCGCCCGACCCGAAGGAGGCCGTCCGCCGCGCCGGGAAGGCGGGCTACTCGCCCAAAGCGCTGGCGGAGATCTTCACCCGCGCGGACGGTGACGTCGAAGAAGTGATCCGCTACCTGCGGCACCGCGCCGGGGATACCTGGCGAGGTCTCTCCAGCGACGACTTCCGGGACCTCGGCGTCGGGGTCGCCATCCTCGAAGACGTTCCGCTGTACGTCTTCGTCCTGGGAGTCTCGTGGGAGGAGTTCACCGCCGGGCGTGCCGAGGCGTACCGCGACCTCGCCGCGATGCGGCGGGAAATGGTGGAGCAGGTGAATGCCGAGCGTCTGGCGCGCCGGCTCCCGCGTCTCCATCCGAGCACGATCCTCGACCGGATCGCCCAGTCCTACGCGGAAGACATGCTGAAACGCTCCTACTACGGCCACGAGAGCCCTGAGGGCCAGACGGTCCGCGAGCGCGCGATCGACGGCGGGTACCTTCTCACCGCCGTCGGCGAGAACGTCGCGAGCGGGCAACCCACCGTCGCGGAAGTCATGGACGGGTGGATGCGGAGCGAGGAGCACCGCCGCAACATCCTGTCGAAAGTGTTCCTCGACGTCGGTTTCGGAGTCGCGGTCGGAAAGAACCGGAAAGGCTTCCAGATCATCTGGGTCCAGGTCTTCGGGCGGCCGCGGGCCGCGTTCGACTAGCGCGAGCCCGCGAGTTCGAGAAGAGCGGCTGCCTTCTCGGTGAGCGAGATCTCCTGGGGAAGGTGCTTGCCGTCGATCCAGAGGATGTACTGGCTCTCGAGATTTCGCTTCAAGTCCCGGACGGCTTTTCTCAGCTGCTGAGCGGAGTCGATCTCGACGACCGGGCCCCATTTCGCGAACTCCGGGCGCGCCGACGTTTCGACGAGAGACCACACGAAGAGGGGCACGCGCAGACGCTCGAGATACGAACGAACCTGCTCGGGCGAGAGACGGCTCGAATCGGCCCCCGAGCCGAGGACGACGACGACCGCCCGGCGGGTGGAGCTGGCGAATGCCTCCAGGCCCGCCACTGCGGCGGCGTCCGTGTATCTCTGCGCCGACTCGGCGCCATGCGGCATGTACGCGCGCGTCAGAAGCCAGTGAAAGCTTCCGGAAGACATCGTGTAGTCGGTCGTGCTCCCGAAGAGATCGGAGGCGAGAACGGGATCGGCGAAGCGCTGCGCAACCGGCCAGACGAACCGCAGCCGGTCCTTTCCGTCGAGCCGGATGTCGCCGAAGAACCGTTCGGATTCTCCCGGAAGGAAGAACCGGGCGCCGCCGCCGAGCACCTCCCGGATCTCCCGATTGCCGCGATCGCGGACGACGATGACCTGAGCCGGCCCATCCTCCACCGCGACGACCGTGAGAGGTCTTCCGTTCTCCTGCAGGCAGCTCTGCAGTTCTCTCAGGTTCGGCAAGTCGCCCCGGTTGCGGACCTTCACCGGCAGGGCGGTCAGCTCGCTCTTCGCCTCCTCGCCGGTATCGCCTCCGAGCACGACGTCTGCCCGCGAGCGCGCGCCTTCGGCAAACTCGAGCTCCGCGCTGAGAAGGTGCGTCCGGCCCGGCTCGTAGTCCGGCAGTACGATGCGCCCGCCTTCGCCCGGAGTGATCGGCCTGCCGTCGAGCGTCACGGAAACGGAGTTCGGGCGCGAACCGAAAAGGCTCTGCGTGGAGAGGCGGGCGGCGATCGCGCGCCCGCGCGCATCGCGCTCCAGAACGATCGCGGTTTCCGCCCGCGGCCGTGGAAGATTCAGCCACTGGCGCGTCCGGGCGATCTCGCGTCCCTCGCGGTCGAGCGCACGAGCGACCAGTTCGTGCGGAGAAAGATCGGATCCGAGGTCGATGCGGGCGGACCAGGGGCGCGATGACGAGCGGCCGATCGGCTTCCCGTCGAGGACGTATTCCACGGCGCCGACCGGCCCATCCACGTTCACGCCGAGCGTCTGCACGCTCATCACGAGGCCGAGAAAAAGCGTCGTGAACGCGATCGAGGTCACGGCGAGCAAGCTATCCGCTGCCGGCGATTTCGCCGACAGCCGAAAAGCTTACCCCGCGGACGACGGGGCGGGCACGGAGGGACGGCGCGCCTTCGAACGGGACGACGGCGCGATTCGCCGTTTCGGGGGTTCGGTCATGCGTGCGATCCAGTCGCCGAACAGATCACTCGCCTGGTCGACCCGGTAGGCGAGCACCTCGGGGAGCTCGTAGGTGTTGACCTTCTGGATGGTCTCCTGGACGCCTTCGAAGGCGCTCGCGACCGTCTTGATGATCAGGAGCATCTCGCCGTCGGAGCACACGCGGCCCTTCCAGCGGTAGATCGAGTGCACGTTCGGGATGATGTTGACGCACGCCGCCTGGCGGTTGCGGATGAGCGCGTGCGCGACGTCGAGCGCCTGGTCCTCGGTGCCGACCGAGGTGACGACGACGATGAGATCCTTCGCGTGCATCGAGGGGCGCATTCCATTACTCGCGGGGTGTGGTGTCAAGCGAGGGAAGGCCTGTCGGGGAATCTCCCGACGCGCTTGCGTGTTAACCTCGTCTGCGGATCTTTGAAGACATCGAGAGCGAATCCCGTCAATGGGGGCGAAACGGCTTCGACGGGGACGATTGCGCGAGAGGTCGCATGCCGAGGTTCACTCGCCTCGTAAAAAAGGGTGAAAAACAGTAGCTGCGAACAACAGCAACTTCGCTCTGGCAGCCTAATTAGCTAGCCACGTTTGTCCGGAGAGCGCACCCGCCGCGCTCCGGCTGACGTCGCGAAATGCGGGTGTAGCGGCTTCGGACCCCCGGACGGAGCCGCGAAACGAATTCGGGGTTGCCGCGCCGCCGTTTTGCCTCTTCTCGAGGCGGTGAGGCGAGAACCAAGAAGAGGCTGAGCATGGAGTGGCCTCTCCCGTTACGCTTCCGGACGCGGGTTCAACTCCCGCCGCCTCCACCA
>DASUAD010000643.1:0-2851 GCA_035763965.1 Thermoanaerobaculia bacterium
GGCGGCGATCGGAAGCGTCCTTCGCTTCGGCCGCCGCGCGGGCTCGACGACCGCGACCTTCGCCGCCGACTCCGACGCGCGCTTGACGCGCTTCAAGTCCGCGCGCAGCTCGGCGGCCGTCTGGGATCGCAGCTCGCGATCCTTCTCGAGCGCCTTCGCAATGACGCGATCCAGCTCCTCGGGCAACCCGGGGTTCCAGCGCGTCGGGGGATCCGGATCGCGGTTCAAGATCGCATCGTGGATCACCGCGGCGGTGTTGCCGGCGAATGCGGGGCGTCCGGTCGCCATCTCGTAGAGAACGGCTCCGAACGAGAAGAGGTCCGCTCGGGCGTCGAGCTCCTGGCCCCGGGCCTGTTCGGGCGCCATGTATGCGACTGTCCCGACCGCCACGCCGGGGCTGGTCAGGTGTTCTTCCGCGATGTCCGTGGCAAGAGCCGAGACCTCCGTCTGCCGGACCGGGCGCCGGGTGGGCACCGGTTTCGCCAGACCGAAGTCGAGGATCTTCGCGTGCCCCCGGTCGGTGACGAAGATGTTGGCCGGCTTGACGTCGCGATGAAGGATCCCCTTGCCGTGGGCGGCGTCCAGCGCGTCGGCGATCTGGATGCCCAGATCCACGATCCGTTCCGTCGGGAGCGGCCCGGCCGCGAGCATCTGACGCAGCGTTTCCCCTTCGAGCAGTTCCATCGCGATGAAAGGCTGCCCGTCGTATTCGTCGAAGTCGTAGATCGTGCAGATGTGGGGATGATTGAGAGAGGAAGCCGATCGGGCTTCGCGCCGCATGCGCTCCATCGCCTGCCGGTCTTTGGCCATTTCTGGCGGCAGGAACTTCAGCGCGACCAGACGACCGAGCTTCTCGTCTCGGGCCTTGTAGACGACACCCATCCCGCCGCCGCCGAGGGTCTCGAGCACGCGGTAGTGGGAGATGGCTTTGCCGAGCATTTCGAAAACTCAGTCGGTGATCGGAATGCGGTAGAGGTTCCGCTGCGCGGTGAGCTTCGTGAAGGCGTAGACGGACGGATCGCGACCCGGCGAGATGTTGCCGTGCTCGATGACACGAACTCCCGGGAGGGAGAGCGCCTCGTCGACGGACGCGACTCCGGCGGGCGGCAGGTCCGGCACGTATTTACCGGGCGGAATCGGCAGAGCGAGGGTCTTTCCGAACTCGGTGAAGATGCCCATGCCGACGAAGGAGAGGTAGAGGTAGCGTCCATCCGGCGACCACTTCGCGGTGCGGCAGCCCCGGCAGATTCGCACCGGCGGCCCACCGCGGACCGGGAAGGCATCGACCGGTAGCCGTCCCCCGCCCTCTTCGCCGGAGGCGGCCAACGACCGCGCCGTGATCCACTCTCCGTCAGGCGACACGCTCCCGAGCGGTCCCGAGGCATCCGGCCGAATCCGCTGCCTCCCCGTTCCGTCCCCCTTCATCCGGTAGAGGGCGCGTCCACCCGGCTCCAAGGCCAGGAAGAAAACATCGCCGGCCGGACCGAAGACGGGCCTGCGCTCGTTGAATTGCGAGGTCGAGATCTTCCGCGGTGGAAACCGCCGCTCGAGCGAGGCGAGCCAGATCTGGATCGTCTCATCCTTACGAACCGTGAAGACGACGCGCTTCCCGTCGGCCGACACATCGAACTGAGCCGTCGTGAACCCGGGAAGGAGGCGTTCCGACCGCTTCGAATCGAGGTCAACGACCCATAATTCGCCGTCCTCGAACTCCCGCGCGCCCTGCTGGCGAACGAGGTAATAGAGCTTGCGGCCGTCCTCAGAGAAGTAGGAGCGCGCGGCGCCGATCGTGCCGAAGCTGGAGTAGCCCTCGAAAGTCAGCTGA
Source organism: Thermoanaerobaculia bacterium (assembly GCA_035763965.1). Taxonomy (GTDB): domain Bacteria; phylum Acidobacteriota; class Thermoanaerobaculia; order UBA5066; family Gp7-AA6; genus Gp7-AA6. The sequence goes on from DASUAD010000643.1 coordinate 1,826, forward strand.
CGCTCGGCCCCCCCGTCGTGGAGCCACACGGAGCTCTGGACCGTCCCCACGGACGTGACGAACGACCGAGCGTCCGGGGACATGGCGATGCCGTCTTCCTGCGTCGTCCCGGAGGTCACCTGCTCGGGCTTCCCGTCGGGGAAGCGCTGCCGCCAGATGTGGAACCCGTCGCCGACGTCCACGGTCAGGTACATCCAGCGCCCGTCGGGAGTCCATGCTCCGGAAGTGCAGCGGCTATCGGGAGGGCCGACGGCCTTGCCGCGCGAGCTCCCATCGAACGGCACCAGTCGGCACGGAAGCCAGCTCGACGCGTCCATCTCGACCGCGAGCACCCATTTGCGATCCGGCGAGAGATAGGAACGGTGCGCCATCCCCGCCTCGGTCGGCGGCACGTAGATGTCCCGGGCCTCCGCCCGGCTCTCGGTCGCCGAGACGAGAGCCATGTGGATGCCCTTCTTGATCTCCGTGAAGAGAACGTGGTCCCGATCGATCCACGTGAGGCCGGAAGCGTTGGGGAGCCAGAGGCGCGGCTTGCCTCCCAGCACCGGGACGACCCACGTGTCCCACGGGGCTGTATAGGCGATCCGCGACCCGTCCGGAGAGAAGACGGGGCTCATCTTTTCGAGGGAGTCGTCGGTCAATTGCACCGGATCGCCGTCGGGCAGGAGCTTCACGTAGATCTGGCCGGGTCCGGTGAAAGTGTTCGGGCCGCGGAGGAAGGTGAGCATGCGCCCATCCGGTGAGAACGCCGGCGACGTGACCGAGTCGGTGAAGCGGGTGAGCTGCTCCCATCGGGTCTGTTTCGGCTCCGTGGAACGAGCGCGTCGTGCGAGCCACAGCCCTCCGAGCACGAGCAGCGCGACCCCGAGGGCGCCGGCAATGGCGATCGGGAGAATGCGGCGGGGGGGGCGCCGCGGCGCCGGTGCGAGGGTGACGATTCGCGCCGCCGACTCCGAAGAACGCTTGACGCGCTTCAGATCGGCCCGCAGCTCCGCGGCGGTCTGGTAGCGCATCTCCCGATCCTTT
>DASUAD010000644.1:0-2410 GCA_035763965.1 Thermoanaerobaculia bacterium
TATGCGACGAAAGAAGAGTACGACCTAAGTACGATGAGGGACTCGACTCTCCTCGTGCCGGGACTACGGGTGGGGAAAGGAGGGGACGCCGTCGAGACAGCGATTTTCCTGGAACACGTCTGCAATCAAGCCAAAACACGGAGGAGCGAAGAAAGATGAAACGTCCGATTATCGCTCTCGCAATCGTCATCGCCGTCGCGCTCGCCGCGCCGGCCCTCGCCGAACAGCCCGGTCAATCGGGGCCACACTACAACCTCAACATCGTCGGTTTTGCCAATTGCACGATGACCACCGACGGCGTCTACCCGGACTGTTTTAAAGGGAATCCGGGACCGGGTGGTCACGTCATCTTCGTCCCGCTGAAGACGTCGCAGACCGAGGACGTCTGCCAGACCGCGGACATCTCCGATCCCGACAACGACGGTCTTGTGACGCTCGCCACGCTGAAGAAGGGCGTGAGGATTCTCGTCACGGACGGACCCGACCTCGAGGTTCTCGACAAGGATGCAACGGACGGCACCGGGAGATTCCAGATTCCGAACGGCTGCTGGGAGGTCTGGGTCTCGGCCGGCGGAAAGCCGGGCGGCTGCATGGACATCGACTCGATCATCTGCGCCGACGCGATTACGTTCGCCCCGGAAGACTGTGACCCTGCGCTGCTCGAGGGCCAGCAGCAGTACACGCTCGTCGGCCACGTCAACGTCGATCGACCATCATCGGGAGGCAAGCCGCACTGGGACAACGTGACCAATGAGCTTCTGGGCGCGGGTGGTTGGCTGGTCTCCAACGACGGTTACTACGATTTCTTCTGGCAGATCTACAACCAGTATCTGAGAGTGGCACACCTTCGACTCAAGAGCTGCGACTAGAAGCCGGCGCGTAACCGCAGTCGACACTTGTTCAAGAGGGGAGGCTCCGGCCTCCCCCTTCTCTTCCCCCCGCATGGGGACGGGCTCGCGCGTGCCCGTCCCCCTTTTTGCCTTCAGCTGAGCGGTGACGGAGCTCCGGGCGCTGGCGTAAGATCGGGGCTCTCGTGGTCCCGACCCCTCTCCGCGGTGGATTTCTCCTCTCGTTCGTTCCGGCTCTGTTCGTTCTATGGACGCTCGCTCTATCGATCCAGGCGCGTCCCGTCCGACCCGCGCCCCGCGTCATCGCTCCCCGTCCGGTGATCGGCGAAACGGCGATCACCTTCAGCAACCAGGTCGTCCGGATTTTCCAGGCGCACTGTCAGACGTGCCATCGCACCGGAGGAATCGCCCCGTTCTCTCTCGTCTCCTACGGCGACGCGTACGAGAATCGGGACAAGATCGTCGAGCAGACGTCGCTCCGCAAGATGCCGCCTTGGCACGTCGATTCCACGTGCACAGCCTACGAGGACGACCCGTCGCTGACGGCCCAGGAGATCGAGATCCTCTCGCGTTGGGTCGCGGCCGGCGCGCCCCAGGGAGACCTGCGGGATCTTCCTCCCGAGCGGACGTTTCCGGACGGCTGGGAGCTCGGTCCACCCGATCAGGTGCTGACGATGAGCGAGCCGATGACGCCGGATTTCGGCAGCGGCGACGTTTACCGCTGCTTCGTGCTTCCGACGGGACTCTCGTCGGATAAGTACGTCGCGGCCGTCGAGGTCGTCCCCGGCAGTCGCCGGATGGTTCATCACGTGATTCTTTTCGTCGACTCCTCGGGAACCGCCGCCCGGCAGCTCGACGCGCGCGATCCGGGACCCGGCTACACCTGCTTCGGAGGTCCGGGGTTCGAAGTATCGCTTGCCGCCTCGACCCTCGGAGGATGGGCCCCGGGAAACACGCCGCACCGGTTGCCCGACGGCGTCGGAATGCCTCTTCCAGCGGGCTCGGACGTCGTCATGCAGGTGCACTACAGCTCGAGGAGCGGCGTGAGGGAAGCGGACACGAGTTCGGTCGGTCTGTACTTTGCCCGGGGCACGGTGCGGAAACGCCTTCTCGTCGCCCCCGTGATCAACCAGAGCTTCACGATCCCGGCGGGAGCAGCCGACCACGAGGTCACGGCTTCGATTCCTTTCGTGCCGTTCGCCGTTCACGCGCTCGCGATCATCCCGCACATGCATCTGCTCGGCCGCCAGATGACCGTGACGCTGGCCCGCCCCGATGGATCGACCCAGTGCCTCGTTCGCGTGCCGGACTGGGACTTCCACTGGCAGGCGACTTATTTCTACGAGACGCCCATTGCCGTGCCCTTTGGAAGCCGTATCGACCTTTCCGCCCGCTACGACAACTCCTCCGCCAACCCGGAGAACCCGAACAGTCCCCCCCGCGACGTGCGCTGGGGTGAGAACACGACGGACGAAATGTGCATCGCGTTCCTCGGCGTGACGCTCGACGAGGAGGACCTCTCGACGTCGTCCGAGGACGCGCCGCTGCTCGACTGGGACGGC
>DASUAD010000645.1:0-5417 GCA_035763965.1 Thermoanaerobaculia bacterium
GCTCGTCGACAACTCGATCGACGAGGCGCAGGTCGGCCACGCGGACCGCGTGTCCGTGACGATCCACTCCGACAACTCCGTGACCGTCGAGGACAACGGGCGCGGCATCCCCGTCGGGATGCACAAGGAGCACAAGCGCGAGACGCTCGAGATCATCATGACGGACCTCCACTCGGGCGGGAAGTTCGACGACAACTCCTACAAGGTGTCGGGCGGGCTCCACGGCGTCGGCGTCTCGGTCGTCAACGCCCTCTCGAAGCGGCTCGAGGTCGAGGTCCGCCGCGAGGGCAAGGTCTGGCAGCAGGCCTACGAGCAGGGCAAGCCCGCCGCTCCCATCAAGGCCGTCGGCACCTCGAAGAAATCGGGCACGAAGATCACGTTCTGGGCGGATCCGAAGATCTTCTCGGTCACCGAGTTCCACTTCGACAGCCTGTCGCAGCGGCTTCGCGAGCTGTCGTTCCTGAACCCCGGCGTCCACATCCTCATCCACGACGAGCGCACCGACAAGAAGCACGATTTCGCGTACGAGGGAGGGATCCGCTCGTTCGTCGAGCTGCTGAACAAGACCAAGCAGCCGATCCACGACAAGGTCATCTACTTCCAGGACGTCCGCGGCGGCACCGGCGACCCGAAGCGCGACGCCGACAAGGAGCGCGTCGAGGTCGCGCTCCAGTGGAACGAGGGATACACCGAGACGCTCTTCACCTTCACCAACACGATCAACAACCGCGACGGCGGCACCCACCTCGAGGGATTCAAGACGGCGCTGACTCGCGCGCTCCAGCGCTACGCCGAGCAGAACGCGCTGACGAAGTCCCTCAAGGAGACGAGCCTCTCCGGCGACGACTGCCGCGAGGGGCTGACCGCGGTCGTCTCGGTGAAGATCCGCGACCCCAAGTTCTCCTCGCAGACGAAGGACAAGCTCGTCTCCTCCGAAGTCAAGACCTGGGTGCAGCAGGTCGTCTACGACAAGCTCGGCTCCTACCTCGAGGAGAACCCGCGCGTCGCGAAGCGCATCGTCGAGAAGATCGTCGAGTCGGCGCGCGCGCGCGAGGCGGCTCGCAAGGCGCGCGAGCTCGTGCGCCGGAAGGGCGCGCTGGACAGCGGGTCACTTCCCGGCAAGCTCGCCGACTGCCAGGAGCGAAACCCCGCCTTCTCCGAGCTCTTCATCGTCGAGGGGGATTCGGCCGGCGGCTCGGCGAAGCAGGGGCGGGACCGCCGCTCCCAGGCGATCCTGCCGCTGCGAGGGAAGATCCTGAACGTCGAGAAAGCGCGCCTCGACAAGATGCTGGGGTTCGCCGAGATCCGATCGCTCATCACGGCGCTCGGCACCGGGATCGGGCAGGACTTCGACGTCACGAAGATCCGGTACCACAAGGTCGCGATCATGAGCGTCGATGCGGAGGAGCACGTCTTCGTTCGCGACGCGCAGGGCACCCGGATGGTGAAAATCGGCGAGTTCGTCGATGCCGCCCTCGGCGGCGCCCCCCGGACCGGTTACCAGAAGCGCTCTGGGACAGATCTCGGTGAAGTCCTCTGTTTCGGGCGCGACGACCGGGAGGTCCGTTTCCGCCCGATCCGGAGCGTCCTGCGTCACCCGCTCGACGAGACGCTCTTCGAGGTCCGGACGGCGTACGGCCGCTCGGTGCGGGTGACCGCGAGCCACAGCGTCTTCGTCGAGCAGGAGGGGCAGATCCGTCTCAAGCGCGGCGACGAGCTCCGCGTCGGCGATCGCATCGTGGCTCCCAGGCGTCTTCGGCTGCCGGCGGCGGCTCCCGAGCCGATCGACCTCCTGAGGCGCCTCCACGGACTTCCCGAGGCGCGGCAGATCTGGGTCCGCGGTGCCGCAGTCGAAGAGTGGCTGAAGGGAAGAATCGTCCGTGAGCACGGCGGGTCGCCGGAGCTCGTGGAACCGCGCGTGGAGGTGCCCGAGGCCGTCGGGCGGGAAGTCGCGGCTCTTCGAAAAGTGAGCGGGTTGTCCAACGAAGAAGTGTGTGCGGCCGCCGGAATCCGGCAGCCGGTGACGTTCTATGCGTGGGAGAAGGGCACGTCCCGGCCACGAGCGTCGACCTGGAAGGCCTACCTGGACGCGATCGGCGCCGACACGGCGTCCGTCATGTCGCGGGTCTCCCCCGCGCCCAGCCGCCTCGAGCGCACGTGGGCTTCGCAGTACCGCGCGTCCGGAGCCAACCGCGTCCGGCCGTACGCGCGCCTGGCAGACCTTTCCGACGAAGATCTCGACTTCTTCGAGAAGCGCGACGATGTCGAGCTGACGCCGGAGCACTACGGCGCGAACCCGGTGCGGCGCTACCTGCCCTTCAATGCCGGGCTGATGACCCTCCTCGGCTTCTATCTCGCCGAGGGATCCTGCTCGAGTCGCGGCGGCGTGCGGTTTGCCATCGGCCGGCGCAACGAGGCGGTCGTCGGCGAGATGTCGCGCGCGATCGAGTCGGTCTTCGGCACGCCGGCGACGCTGTACAGGGACGGTGGACGCGCCGGCGACTTGAAGCTCGTGAACCGCGTCGCCGCGGTCGCGTGGCAGGAGCTCTTCGGGTTCCGCGGCGCATCGTCGACCACCAAGAGGATTCCGGACGCCGTTTTCAACGCGCCGGAGCCCCTTCGCCTGGCGTTTCTGCGCGGCTACTTTCTTGGAGACGGGACCGCGTCGAAGCACGGGATCTCGTTCGCGACCTCCTCCCGCGACCTGGCGAGCGGGATCGTCTATCTCCTTTCGTCGCTCGGCATCGTGGCATCGCTGTCTTCCCGGGAGCCGGACGGTGTGGTCCGAGAGATCCGCGGCGGCCAGTGCGTGACACGTCACACGCACTGGACCGTAACCGTCGCCGTCAAGGAAGACCTTCGCCGGATCGAGTCGGTCTGGAAGGACCACGCGCGGGCGGCAGCGATCGTGGCGCGACTTGAGAACGGCCGCGCGAAGCATCCCCGCAAGCTCCGGGACATGGCGGGTGACCTCATGTCTCTTCCGATCGTGTCGATCGCGCCCGTTCCCGCGACGAACGGACAGGTGTACGACTTCTCCGTCGAGGGCGACGAAAACTTCATCGCGGGAATGGGCGGCCTCTGCTGCCACAACACGGACGCCGATGTGGACGGATCCCACATTCGGACTCTCCTCCTCACGTTCTTCTTCCGCCACATGCCGGCGGTCATCGACAAGGGATTCCTCTACATCGCGCAGCCGCCGCTCTTCAAAGTTGTGGAAGGGAAGAAGGAGACGTTTCTGAAGGACGAGAAGGAGATGTCGAAATTCCTTCTCGCGCGCATCGGCGAAGACCGCGCTCTTTCTTCCGAAATGTCCGGCGCGTCGGCGTCGGGAGCGAAGCTCGTCAGCCTTCTCGAGAAGATGGAAGAGTACCGGGGCCACATCGCGCGGCTGGGGAAGCGCGGCGTGCCAGAGGGCGTCGTGCGGGCGCTCCTCGACCGGGGGATGCTCTCGAAGAACGACTTCGCCGAGAAGAAGCGGGTCGAAGATCTCGCGAAGGCCGTGCGCGCGTTCGACGTCGAGAAGGCCGAGGTGGTGGTGGACGAGGAGCACTCGGGGTGGGCGCTCGAGATCGTGCGGCGCATCTCGGGCGTCGCGAAAACAGCCACGATCGACGCCGAGTTCATCTCGTCCTACGAGGTGAAGCGCCTGCGCGACCTTGCGAAGTCGATCGGGGGATTCCTGGACGGGCCTTACGTCGTCACCCGCAACGGCGACACCGAGCGGCACCACAGCCTCGCCGCGGTCGTGGACGCGATCTACGAGTCGGCGAAGAAGGGGTTGACCGTCAGCCGCTACAAGGGTCTCGGCGAAATGAACCCGGAGACGCTCTGGGAGACGACCATGGACCCGGCGAAGCGCCGCCTTCTCCAGGTCGCGGTCGAGGACGCCGTCGAGGCGGACCAGATCTTCTCGATCCTGATGGGCGATGCCGTCGAGCCGCGCCGCGAGTTCATCGAGAACAACGCGCTGAACGTGAGGAACCTCGATATTTAACGAAAGTCGGAAGTCGGAAGACGGAAGACGGAAGACGAAAAGGCTTCCGACGTCTACCGTCTACCGTCTACCGTCTCCCGGACGATGAGCAGCAACCTCCTGACCCCCGAAGAAAAGATTCCGGTCACGATCGAGGAGGAGGTCCGCCGGTCCTACCTCGATTACGCGATGTCGGTCATCATCGGCCGCGCGCTCCCGGACGTGCGCGACGGGCTGAAGCCGGTGCACCGCCGCTGCCTCTACGGCATGTGGGAGCAGGGGAACCTCCACAACAAGCCTTACAAGAAGTCGGCGCGAACCGTCGGATACGTCCTCGGCAACTACCACCCGCACGGCGAGGCCCCCGTCTACGACACGATCGTCCGGATGGCGCAGGAATTCTCGATGCGCTATCCGCTCGTCGATGGGCAGGGCAACTTCGGCTCGATCGACGGCGACAGCGCGGCGGCAATGCGGTACACGGAGGTCCGCCGGACGCGACTCGCCGGGGAGCTCCTCGGCGACGACATCGAGAAGGAAACGGTGGACTGGGTCCCCAACTACGACGGCTCGACGCGGGAGCCGACGGTTCTCCCGTCGAAGTTTCCGAACCTTCTCGTGAACGGCTCGACGGGCATCGCGGTCGGCATGGCGACGAACATTCCACCCCACAACCTGGGCGAGGTGGTGGACGCCACGATCGAGATGATCCGCCGGCCCGACGCGACGCTCGGGCAGCTCATGAAGAAGCTCCCCGGCCCCGACTTCCCCACCGCCGGCTTCATCCACGGCGCCGAGGGGATCCGCGACGCCTACAAGACGGGCCGCGGGATCGTGCAGGTGCGGGCGCGCGCCGTGATCGAGAAGGCGGCGCGCGGCGAGAAGGAGTCGATCGTCATCACGGAGATCCCCTACCAGGTCAACAAGGCGAAGCTGGTCGAGCGGATTGCGGAGCTCGTCAACGACAAGAAGATCGAGGGGATCGCGGACCTGCGCGACGAGTCGAGCCGCGAGGGGATCCGGGTGGTCGTCGAGTTGAAGCGCGGAGAGAACGCCCAGGTCGTCCTGAACAAGCTCTACGCGCTGACGCCGATGCAGTCGACCTTCGGGATCATCTTCCTCGCGATCGTCGACAACCAGCCGAAGGTCCTGCCGCTCGTCGATCTGCTCCGCCACTTCATCGACCACCGCAAGTCGGTCGTCGTCCGCCGCACCCAGTTCGACCTGAAGAAGGCGGAGGAGCGCGCCCACCTGCTGCGCGGGCTCGCGCTGGCGCTCGCGAACATCGACCAGGTCATCAAGATCATCCGGGCATCGAAGGACCCGAAAGAGGCGAAGGAGCGTTTGATCTCCGAGGTCTCGATGACCCGGGCGGGACTCGAGAAGTTCACCGGGGTCAGGCTCGAGGACGTGCCCTCGAAGGGGAAGAAGGGCGAGG
>DASUAD010000646.1:0-2605 GCA_035763965.1 Thermoanaerobaculia bacterium
GCCGACGGCAAAGTGCTCTGGAAGCAGCCGGATCACACGGTCCGGATCGACGACGTGAGGGCCGAGCTGCGACGGTTGACGTCTTGAATCCGGGTCCCGAACTCGGGACCGAAACGCCGGAATACGCGCCTGGACCCGAACTTCTTTCCGGGGGCTCCGTTTAAAGGGACATGGCTGCGGTCATCCAGGCGGGCGGCCTGCGAAAAGTCTACCGGTCGCGTTTCGGGACGCGCCGCGTCACGGCGCTCGACGGAATCGATCTCTCCGTCGAGGCGGGGGAGGTCTTCGGGCTCCTCGGCCCCAACGGCGCCGGCAAAACGACGGCCGTCAAGATCCTCCTCGGCCTGACCCGACCGACCGACGGATCCGCGCACCTGTTCGGCATCCCGGTCTCCGACCCGGAGAGCCGGCGCCGCGTCGGGTACCTGCCGGAGGGGCACCGCTTTCCGGGATACCTGACCGCGCGGCAGACGCTGTCGATCTTCGCGCGGATGTCGGAGATGTCCGGGAAGGTTGCCAGGGCGCGCATTCCGGACCTCCTCGCGCGCGTGCGCCTGTCGGACTGGGCCGACGTCAAGGTGAAGAGGTTCTCCAAGGGGATGACCCAGCGGCTGGGTCTCGCGGCCGCGCTCGTGCACGACCCGGAAGTCCTGCTCCTCGACGAACCGACCGACGGCGTCGACCCGGTCGGTCGCCGCGAGATCCGCGACCTCCTTCACGAAGAGGCCGCGCGCGGGCGCGCGATCCTGCTGAACTCGCACCTGCTTTCGGAGATCGAGCTCACGTGTGACCGCGTCGCGGTGCTCCGGCGCGGGAAGGTGGCGGCCGAGGGCCGCATCGCCGACCTCACCGCGCAGGGCTCGCGATACAAGATGACCGCCTCGCCGGTGGATGACTCGCTCCTCACTGCCTTCCGGGAGAGCGGCGCTTCGGTCGAGCGGGTGAACGGACACCTCGTGGTCGGGACGCGCGACCTCGCGCACCTGAACTCGCTCGTGGACGCGCTTCGCGCCCGCGGCGGGATGTTGTCCGAGCTCGCGCCCGTCCGCTCGACCCTGGAAGACGTGTTCGTGGACCTCGTCCGGACGGGCGAGGCCGGGGAGAACGTGCAATGAGAGCCTGGGCCGCGAGCGTCGAGGAAGTCTTCCGCGAAGCGTCGGCGCGCTGGACGCTGCTCGCATATTTCGCGCTCTCGACGCTCTTCATCCTCATTTTCGCGCTCGCGGTGAACCTCGACATCGTCGACGGCGTTCTGGCGGGGGCGAAGCTGTTCGGCAAGGAGGTCGACCTCGCGGGCGAGAAGATCGACATGGATCGGCTCGTCCTCGGCTTCGAGACGGGGTTCTCCGGCGTCCTCTACATGCTCGGGACGTTTCTCGCGCTCTTCGCGACGGCGCACCTCGTGCCGCGGCTGCAGGAGAAAGGGACGATCGACCTCTACCTTTCGCGCCCCGTGAGCCGGACGAAGCTCCTCCTCTCGCGCTACTCCGGTGGACTGCTGCTCGCGGCCGCGAACCTGGTCTACCTGATCGGGTCGATCTGGCTGATCGTGTTCTGGAAGACGGGCGTGGCGCACCCGCGTTTCCTGCTCGGCGGCGTCGTGATCCTCTTCACGATCGCGTGCCTCGTCGCGTTCGCGTTTCTCATCGGCGTCGTGACGTCTTCGACCGCCGTCTCGTTGATGGTGACGTACGCGATCTTCTTTTTCGCCGCGCTGCTCGCGGCGCGCGAGAAGATCGCCGCCGCGGTTTCCTCCGAGTTCAGCGCGAACCTCGTCCGGGCGCTCTACTGGATCTTTCCGAAGACCGCCGAGCTCGGCCGGGCGACGGTCTCTCTCGTTTCCGGCGGGATGCAGGGCGTCGGGCCGGAGGCGCCGTTCGGCGTCTACGCCTCCACCGCCCTCTTCGGGATCGTCTCGCTCGCACTCGCCTCCTGGCGTTTTTCGAGAAAGGACTTCTGAAATGAGACTCCTTCGAAGGCTTTCGACTCCGACCGCGGCGATCCTGCTCACCCTCGCGGGCGCCGCGGCGCCGATCCGGGCGGCCGGCGCGGACGAGGCGTTGTCACTCGTTCCCCCGGGAGCGACGTCGGTCGGCGTCATCCGCCTCGACAGCCTGCGATCCAGCCCGCTCGCCGCGCGGCTCTTCGCGGAGACCGACGATCTCACCGTCGACGGCGACGCGGCCCGATTCCTGGAGGAAACGGGACTCCGGCCGAAGCAGGACGTGGACGTCGTCGTCGTCGCGGGGCTCCACTCGAATCGGGTGAACGCGCCCGAGGACGGGCTCGTCATCTTCGAGGGCCGGTTCGACCCGGCTCGCATCGAGGCCGCCCTGCAGTCCCGCGGCGCGGTCCGGAAGTCGACGCCGGAGGGCGACTACATGCTGGTCTCGGAGCGGCATGGCGACGGGGACCACGCCGCGATCTCGATTCTGAGCGATCGAATCGTGGTCGCCGGGAATCCGGCGGCTGTGACGCGCGCACTCGCCGATCGCCGGTCCGGAGGCTCGGGGTTCCTCCGCGGCGAGGGGCTCGGACGTCAGATCGACCGCGTTCCCGCCGACGCATCTGCGTGGGCGATCGTGGACGCGACCCGCGCGCCGTT
>DASUAD010000647.1:0-2083 GCA_035763965.1 Thermoanaerobaculia bacterium
CTGTCGAAACGGAGGCGCCAGGGATCGTCCGGCAGGGCATCGTCGAACGATCCGACCTTCATCCGCATGTATCCCATTCGCGGGCGAACGACCATCGAGAGATAGACGTTGGTCGCGACGGCCACGAAGACGCCCACCCCCATCACGAAGGACCTCCCGCCGAGAGACCGCGTCGTCTCGAGCTCGACGAAAACCGCGAGCACCATGAGGAGTGACAGGACCTGCTTCACCGCCTCGAACCGGCGCAGGAGCTCGCCGAAGATGCGCCCGGCGAGATCGCGCGACGAAATCTCCCGGAAGAGGAGCGGAGCCGCGAGCACGACGACGAGCGTACCGCCCACCCAGAGTGCGAGCGAGAAGCGAACGACCTGCGCGGCGGCTTCGAGCAAGACGGACCGCGAGTCTACCGTTATCCTCGCCACATGACGCGCGAGAAGCGGGTCCTGGCGGCCGCGGGGCTCTTCGTCGCGGCCGCCGCGGTCCGGCTCATCCGTCTGGACCACTTCTCCTACGGGCTCGACGAGATCCTGCAGGCGTACTGGATCTCGGGGGATTGGCCGTTCTTCTGGAAGTCGACCCGGTTCGATGCGGTGCACCCCCCGCTCGACTATCTCGTCGCGCGCGTGATCGAGCCGCTCGGCCCTGCCGACTGGACCCGCAAGCTCCCCGCGGTCGCATGGGGGCTCGGGACGATCGCGTGCCTGGGCGCGCTGCTCGCCCGTCGCGTGGGCCGCGCGGCGGGGGCGGCGGCGGCGATCCTGCTCGCGTTCGCGCCGTTCCACGTCCGATACTCGCAGGAGTTCCGCCCGTACTCGCTCGGGCTCTTTCTTCTCACTCTCTCGCTCCTGCTGCTCGACCGATACCTCGAACGCCCGGGCGCGACGCGGCTCGCCGCCGTGTGGCTCGCGTGTCTCGCCACGGCGTACGCGCTCTACCTCGCGGCCGTCGTGCTCGCGATCGCGGCCGCTGCGATCATCGTGGAAGAAGCACTGTCGCCGGATGCCGCCCGGAGGCGGACGGCGCGGCGGTTCCTCGCGTGGTCACCCGCGTTCCTCGCGGCGCTCGCCGTTGCGTACCTGCCGTGGTGGCCGGTCGTGCTGGAGGCCGCGCACCGGCCGGCGCCCGTCCCGCATCCCCCGATGACCTGGGAGCGCATGGGCCGGCTCCTCTCGTTCTTCTCCTTCGCTCCCGACGACGGACATCCTCTCGGATTCAAGGGACCCCTGTACCTCCTGCTGGTGGCTCTCGGTCTCCGGACCGCGTTCCGGAGACCGGGCCTCCGGTTCCTCGCCGTCTGGCCTCTCGCCGGATACGCCGTCATCGAGACGCTCGGCCGGCTCCATCCGCACTGGTACGTCTCCCGCCGCTATCTGCCGGCCGGGCTCGCGTTCCCGGCGCTCGCCGCGCTTCCGATCGCCGCGCTCGCGTCGAAGCCGCGTCTCCGCCCGCTGGCCGCAATCGCCCTGGCCGCCGTGGTCGTCTTCGATCTGCGCTCGCTCGCCGTCTACTTCCGCGAGGGCCGCGCCGACTGGCGCACGCTGACGGACTACCTGCGCCGGGAGTCGCCGCCGCACGAGCGCGTCTTCACGGAGAATCCGTACACCCAGATCTGCACCGCGTACTACCTCGTCGGACCCGGGTGGCTGTACCAGAACGGGAGACGCGGCCGCGAGGTCCTGAACCTCGACGGCGAGGTCGCGCGCCTGACCTGGTCCTGGCCGGCGGGACGACGCGCATGGCTGGTCGTGGGCGGCCCCGGCCCGCCGTATCCCGAACTCCGCCAGTGGGCTCGCCGGTTCCCGGGCTTTTCCTTTCCGAAGGCGGAAGGGTCGGTCCTCCGCCGCCTCGATCCGGAGCGGCGAGGCACCGCCTTCGCGCACTAAGATCGCCGGATGGAAAAGGAGCTGTCCGACGCGCTCGACGACCTGATCCTCGGCCGCGGAGTGGGGCGGGGTCGGCACAGCCTCCACCACCGCGGACGGATCGTGCGCGACGAGTTCATCGAACGGTTGAAAGCCAACGGCTTCCGGCCGATGACGGTCCGCGAGGCCCCGATCGAAGCGGGCGAGAAGATTCCCGGCTT
>DASUAD010000648.1:0-12095 GCA_035763965.1 Thermoanaerobaculia bacterium
CACCTACGACGAGCGGATCCCCTGCAAGACGTCGCTCGTCTTTGCCACACGGCACGAGCCGGGAGCCCTCGTCCGGTGCCTGAACGTCCTGCAGGTGCACGGGCTCAACATGACGAAGCTCGAGTCGCGGCCGCGGCCCTCCGTTCCCTTCGACTACCTCTTCTACGTTGATTTCGAAGGCAATATCGCGAACCCCCACGTCCGGGAGGCCGTCGGGGAGATCACCCGAGAGGCGAGTTACCTGAAGTGTCTCGGCTCGTATCCGGCCCGGACCACCTCGGAGGCGAAGCCCTCTTCGCCCCGGCGCGCATCCCGTCGAAAGGCCGCTCCGGTGGCCACGCTGCCGCCCGCCGGGGCGGTCGGCAAGAAGCCGTACCGGCTGGCGAGCCGCGCCGTGAAGCCCGAGGACACGGTGATCCCGATCGGCGGCGTTCTGATCGGAGGCAGCGACTACGTCGTGATCGCGGGCCCCTGCTCGGTCGAGTCGGGCGAGCAGATCCTCGAGTGCTCCCGCACGGTGCGCGAAGCGGGGGGAGACATCCTGCGCGGCGGGTGCTTCAAGCCCCGCACCTCTCCCTACAGCTTTCAGGGGCTGGGCTACGAGGGGTTGGAGCTTCTATCTCAGGCCGGACGTCAGTACGGATTGCCGATCGTCACCGAGGTTTTGAACCCGGTGGACGTGGCCCGGGTCGCGCGGGTCGCCGACATCCTGCAGATCGGCGCGCGCAACGCGCAGAACTTCTCCCTCTTGAAGGAAGTCGGCGGCGTCGACCGTCCGGTCCTCTTGAAGCGCGGAATGATGACCTCGCTCGACGAGTTTCTGGCGGCGGCCGAGTACATCCTCGCCCAGGGCAATCAACGGGTCATCCTGTGCGAGCGCGGAATTCGCACCTTCGAGACGGCCACGCGCAACACGCTCGATCTCTCGGCGGTTCCGGTGCTTCGGGAGCGTACTCACCTCCCGATCATCGTCGATCCCTCTCATGCCTGCGGGGTGGCTCGCTGGGTCGCCCCGCTCGCCGAGGCCGCGCTCGCCTGCGGCGCCCACGGGATCATGGTGGAGATCCACCCCGAGCCCGAGAAGGCATTGAGCGACGGGCCGCAGTCGCTGACGTTCGACGACTTCGCAAAGCTGATGCGACGGATCGGGCGCGCCTCCGGAGAACCGGTAGACGGTAGACGGTAGACGGTAGACGAGGAGGCCGCGGCGTTTCTTTTTCCGTCTCCCGTCTTCCGTCTCGCGCTACGCAATCCCCTCCCGATAGATCCTCTTCACGACCTCCTCGATCTGCGGCTCCTCGATGGACAGGTCCGCGACCTCGAACCGGTTCACGATCTCCTTGACGGCGGACGCCGGCGAGATCGAGCGGCGGTCGATGTCGACGACGTAGCGGTGGGAGCCGATTTCCCGGGCTTGAAGGCCGTTGAACGAGAGATCGCCCGGCTCGGGGGCGTGCTTCACGTCGAAGACCACCGACGTGACCGGGAGGATCCGGTCGCGCAGAGACTGCAGGGCCCCGTCGAAGAGGAGGCGTCCGTGGTCGATGACGATGACCCGTTTGCACAGCGTCTCGATGTCGGAGAGGTCGTGGGTCGTGAGCAGCACGGTCGTGCCCTCGACGCGGTTGATCTCCTGGAGAAACTCGCGGACGTTCGCCTTGGCGACGATGTCGAGGCCGATCGTCGGCTCGTCGAGAAAGAGGAGGGGAGGGCGGTGGAGGAGCGAAGCCGCGAGGTCGCAGCGCATCCGCTCTCCGAGCGAGAGCTTGCGCACCGGTTGGTGGAGGTACGCCTCGATTCCCAGCACCCGGTCGAACAGCGCCATGCGCTCCCGGTACTCGGCGTCGGAAACCCCGTAGATTTCCTTCAGCAGCCTGAACGACTCGACGACCGCGATGTCCCACCAGAGCTGCGTGCGCTGGCCGAAAACGACCCCGATCGTCGCGACGTACCGGGTCCGATCGCGGTAAGGAACGAACCCATTGCAGACGATCTCGCCCGAAGTCGGCGTGAGGATTCCGGTCAGCATCTTGATCGTCGTGGACTTGCCCGCGCCGTTCGCTCCGATGTAGCCGACCATTTCTCCCGGCTCGATCGAGAACGTGACGTCGGCGACCGCGACGATCTCGACCGGCACTCGCCTCACGAGGGACTTCAGCGCGGCGGCGAGCCCCTCCTCGCGGCGATAGGTCCGAAAGACCTTCGTCAGGCCGGCGACTCGAACCGCGGGATCGCTCATGGCTTCTCTTCCCGTTTTTCGTTTCCGGTTTCCCGGACTTCGAGCTCGACGGCGCGTGCGTAGATCTCGCGGGCCGGCCGGCCGCTCTTCTTCGCCAGCTCCCGCGCGAGCCCGCGTTTCGACTCGCCGCGCGCGAGCGCGCCACGAATCTCCTCCTCGAGAGAGCTTTCGATCCGTTCCGCGCGCGCCTCCGCACCGCGGCCCTCCACGACGATCGTGATTTCCCCGCGACCCGTTCCCCGGGAACGGAAGATCCCCGCGAGCTCCGGGAGGGTTCCGCGGACCGCCTCCTCGTGGAGCTTCGTCAGCTCTCGGGCGACGCACGCCCGGCGCGGTCCGAGCACCCGAGCGGCGTCATCGAGCGACTCGACCAGCCGGTGCGGAGCCTCGAACCAGAGGAGAGTCTCGTGTCGGTCTCGCATCTTCTCGAGCTCGCGACGACGCTCGCCTGCACGCGAAGGGAGGAAGCCCGCGAAGAAGTGCGGAACTGCGGGAAGTCCCGACACCGCGAGGGCCGCCGCGGGCGCGGAGGGGCCGGGCACGACCTCGACGACGAACCCCGCTTTCGCGGCTGCGTCCACGAGCTGCTCGCCGGGATCCGAGAGCGCCGGCATCCCCGCATCGGAGACGAGCGCGACGGTCTCGCCGCGGCCGAGACGCTCGAGGAGATCGTTGACGCGGGATCGCTCCCGCGGCGCGGGACAGGAAACCCGCGGCGCAGACAGCGACAGCCTCGACGCGAGCTTCGCGGTCACGCGCGTGTCCTCGCAGAAGATGGCATCCGCTTCCGCGAGCTCCCGGGCCGCCCGTGGCGACAGGTCATCGAGGTTGCCGATGGGAGTTCCGACGACGACGAGCCGGCCCGCTTTCTCCGATTCCCGCATCCGTCCGCAAATACTCCGGTTTAGCCTCGGGAGATGCGGGGCGACGCTATCATCGCCGCGTGCGGACAATCTCCGTTCCGATACTCCTCGTCGCCGCGGTCGCGTTCGCCGCGGGAGAGGCGGTCGACCGGATTGCAGCCACCGTGAACGACCTTGCGATCCCGGAGAGCGAGGTGCGAAAGGCCATGGTGACCTCGGCGCTCCGCCCCGAGGCAGGCGAGTCGGCCGACGCGTTCCGGTCCCGGGTTCTCGACGCTCTCGTCGACCAGCACCTCGAGTACGAGGACGCCCAGCGCTTCGGTCCCGCGCCTCCCGACGCCTCGGAAATCACGGCGGCGATGAAGCGTCTCGAGGAGAAGTTGCGGGCCGAGGGAAAAGACCCTGACGCCGAGTTCCTGCATGCCGGGCTGACCCGGGAAGAAGTCCGCGCCGCCATCGAGCGACAGCTCCTCATCCAGAGGTACCTGCGGGAGCGCTTCACTCCGGTGGCGCTCGCCGACGAGGAGCGGGCGCGGGAGGAGTACGAGAAGTTCTACGTTCCCGAGCAGCGCGCGGCCGGCCTCCCGGTGCCGGCCTTCGAGGCCGCAGCCGACGAGATGCGCAAGCGCGCCCAGGAGCGGGCCTTCGAGGAGGAGGTCGAGAAGTGGCGGCGCGAGCTCCGCCAGAAGGCGCGCGTCGCGATTTACCGGATCCCCGTGCCGATTCCGCCGGGTCGTGAGCGGGTCGTGCTTTCGACCATGACCCGCACGACCCCGACGCCGACGCCCCACCCGTAACCGGGGCGGATCCTATCCATCAACCCTCGAGTCTTCCGAGCGCGTTCGTCTACGGAGTCCGGCACGCCGCCTCGCCGGGCGGCACGATCGCGCACCGGGTCTTCCGAGCATCCGCGCACATTTTGCTGCTGCCGGCCGGACCGAGATCGGGACACTGACTGGAAGCGGCGACGACTGCCGGCGGTAGCGCGCCGGCCTCGCAGCCATTCGCAGGAGAGCGACATTCGATGCCGTCCGACAGGCCACCGCCGTTCGCGCACTCGATCCGCGCGATGCACGAACCGACCGCCGTGGAACCTTCGACGCAGGCCGCGTTACAGGAGGCGAACAGATCAGCGAGCGGTACGCTGCCCGCGCAATCGCCTCCGAGACCGCTCACGATGCAGTTCAGCGACATCGTGGTGAGTTGTCGGGCCAGCTGCAGGCGCTGGTCCCCCGCAACGTTGATGCACAGAGCTTCGAGCGCCGAAGAAGCGTTGTCGACGGACTCGATCAGGTCCGTGCCGACGTCGTCGGTCGTGGCCGCGGCAGTCAACGTTTCGCCGCAGACCTGGATCGCCCCGCCGCCGAGAGTGATGACCGCCGCTGTGATGTTCTGACTGCACTGCTTTCGCGAATCGGTGCCGGCATGGTTCGCCCAGAAGCCTGCGCCCCGACAGACCTCCAGGCCCTCTTCCGGCGGCGGACCCGGCGCGGTCGGCGTGCGCGTGGGCGTCGCCGTCGCCGTTCTCGTGGCGGTCGCGGTCCGCGTCGCAGTGCTCGTGGAGGTGCGAGTGGGCGTCCCCGTGAGGGTGGGAGTGCGGGTCGGCGTTTCTGACGCCGTCACGCTGGGAGTGTTCGTCGCCGTGGACGTCACCGTTGCCGTCCGAGTGGGGGTCGGAGTGGAGGTCAGTGTCGCCGTCTGAGTCGGGGTATTCGAGGGGGTCGGCGTCGCGGTGTTCGTCGGCGTGCTCGTGGAAGTGGCGGTCGGGCTATTGGTCGCGGTCTGGGTCGGCGTATTCGAGAGGGTCGGCGTCGCGGTGCTCGTGGAAGTTGCGGTGTTCGTCGGAGTGTTCGTCGCGGTCTGCGTCGGAGTGTCGGTCGCCGTCTGAGTCGGGGTATTCGAGGGGGTCGGCGTCGCGGTGTTGGTGGAAGTCGCGGTGTTCGTCGGCGTGCTCGTTGCAGTAACGGTCGGAGTGTCGGTCGCCGTCTGAGTCGGTGTATTCGAGGGGGTCGGCGTCGCGGTGCTCGTGGAGGTCGCGGTGTTCGTCGGCGTGCTCGTCGCTGTGTGAGTCGGGGTATTCGATGCCGTCGGAGTGTTCGTTGCGGTCGGGGTACTGGTCGCCGTCTGAGTCGGGGTATTGGAGGGGGTCGGCGTCGCGGTGTTGGTGGAGGTCGCCGTGCTCGTGGGAGTGTTCGTCGCCGTCGCCGTGCTGGTTGGCGTTGCCGTGCTCGTCCGGGTGGCCGTGACCGTCGCGGTATGCGTGTCCGTGGGGGTATCGGTCGGCGTCTCCGTATCGGTGGGCGTGAAAGTCGGCCCCCCGGGCGTGATGGTGGTCGTCGGCGTCGGAGACGCCTCCGCGACCTTGGCCAGAAATGCGTCGGCGCCTCCGTTCGCTGCCACGTCCGGGCCGATTCGCACCGGAAAGCTCATCTCCGATGAGCTCGTGGACCCGGCGATGTACGCCCCGGAGCCGTCCACTGCGATCCCGCGGCCCTCCTCGCCGCCGGCGCCTCCGATATAGCCTGCGTAATCGAAGCCGGCGCCATCGGACCGGATCTTCGCGACAAAGGCGTCTCCACCGCCGTTGTAGGTGTCATCCGGTCCGCCGGTCTCGGGGAAGGTGGTCTCGTCCGAGCCGGTGGATCCGGTGACGTAGGCGCTGCCGGCGCCGTCCACGGCGATTCCGAAACCGAACTCGACGCCGACGCCTCCGATGTAGCCGGCATAATCCAGACCGGTGCCGTCCGATCGGACCTTCGCCACGAAAGCATCGCCGCTTCCGCCGTACGCGAGAGTCGGTCCGATGACCTCGGGGAAAGTGCTCCCGCTCGACGTCGTTCGTCCGACGACGTAGGCGTTGCGTGCGCCGTCCACGGCGATCCCCGTGCCCTCGTCGATTCCCGATCCGCCGATGAAGCCGGCGTAGTCGAGCCCGGTCCCGTCGGATCGGACCCTGGCGACGAAAGCGTCCGAAGCTCCTCCATTGAAGCTGAGGTCCGGTCCGACGATGGCCGGGAACGTGCCGCTCGAACCGGTCGTGCCGGCCACGTGGGCGTTCCCCGAACCGTCCACCGCGACGCCGAGACCCTGTTCGTCGCTGACGCCGCCGATGAAGCCGGCGTAATCGAGCCCGGTCCCGTCGGCCCTCACCTTCGCGACGAACGCGTCGAAGCCTCCGCTGTGGGTGAGCGAGGGGCCGAGGGTCTCCGGGAACGTGCTCTGGTCGGAGGACGTGTCCCCGACGACGTAGGCATGGCCGAGGGTATCGACGCTCACGGCGAAGGCACGGTCGGTGGCGGCACCCCCGATGAAACCGGCATAGTCGAGGCCCGTCCCGTCCGACCGGACCTTGACGATGAAGGCGTCGAATCCTCCGTTCTGACCCGTGTCCGGGCCGACCGTGACCGGGAACGTGATCTGGGTCGAAAGGGTGCGGCCCGCGACGTACGCGTTTCCCGGCCCATCCACCGCGATTCCGGTGGCCGTATCCGCGTTCGCGCCCCCGATATAGCCGGCGTACACGAGCCCGGTCCCGTCGGATCGGATCTTCGCAACGAAGGCGTCGGTGTTGACGGTGTCGTTGAAGGTCAGATCGGGACCGACGGTTTCGGGGAACGTCGTTTCGCTGGAGAACGTCTCGCCCGCGATGTAGGCGTTCCCGTCGCCATCCACCGCGACCGCCAGTCCCGAATCGGCGCTCGACCCTCCGATGTAACCGGCATAGACGAGCATCGCCGGATCGATGACGAGCGCCCGCGTCCGGTCGTACGACCCGACTTCGAATCCGTACTCGATCGCTCCTCCGACGGGGGCTGGCGCGACCGTGTACGCGGTCTCCACCTCGATCCGCCCGTCTTCGGTTTCCTGCCAGGAACGAGGACGCTCGTCTTCGATCGTCACGACGGGCGTGTCGACCTCGAGCTCCCCGTTTCCGTTGACGCCGACATTCGTCGCGCCTCGATACGCGAGACGGATCCGGCGCGGATCGGCTCCGGGCCGGATCCGGAAACCGTACTTCAGACGGTCGAAAGTTCCGGAATACACGAGGTCGATCCCCGGCCAGAGGTCGTGGTAGACGAGGCGTCCATAGGTCGGCACGCCCGCCCTCCAGCGGTCGGGAGGACCCTTGAAGTAGCTGACGATCGCGGACGCGCTCTCTTCAGCAGCGGGCTTCGCGTCCGGGTTCGCGCCGAGGAACTCGAGCCGGACGATCCAGCGACTCCGCGGTTCACGGAGACCGGCACCTCCGGGTCGCGCCGACGCATTCTCGAAGACGCCGTTCCCATCCTCACCCGCGGAGGTCAGGGCGAAGGTGACCCCGCGTGAGGTGAAGTAGACGGCCGTGTCGCGCCCCTGGACGTAGAAGGCCACGCGGGGATCGAGCTGTCCGCGGTTCTCGATGAAATAGAGCGGCATCCGGGCGGCGACCTCGAGCGCGAGCGTTCGGGCGGAGCCCGGCGCCGCTGTCCGTGATTCGGGAGCTCGCAGAGACCCGCGCAGAGAGAAGAGCGCGATCGTGGCGGCCAGGAGCAAAAGGCTCCCGGAGGCACGCCGGATGCCTGGCCTCCCCGGACGGCGGCTTTTCGGGATTGAGAAATTTGACCACCGACCCCGGTTCCCGTCAATCGGTTTCAGGGAATACCGGGGGCTTCGTCCGATGCAGGAGGCAGATTCCCGGCCGCGGGGCGGTTCGGGCTAACCCGGCGGCCACCTCATCGAACGGCCGCCCAGCAGGTGGAAGTGGAGGTGGAAGACGGACTGCCCGGCGCCCTCGCCGTTGTTCGCCACCAGGCGGAAGTCTGACAGCCCGCGCTCTTTCGCGATCGCCGCGGCGCGGGCAGCCAGCACCCCGAGCAGCGGCTCGTCGCCGGGCGACACGTCGGCCAGGCGGGCGATGTGCTTCCTCGGGACGACGAGCACGTGCGTCGGGGCCTTCGGCGAGATGTCTTCGAATGCGTAGACCCGGTCGTCCTCGTAGACCTTCTTCGAAGGGATTTCCCCGGCGACGATCCGGCAGAAAACGCAGTCGGACAAACCGTCTCTCCTACGACGTGCGCTCGACGGAGGCGCCGAGCGCGTTCAGCTTCTCCTCCATCCTCGCGTAGCCGCGGTCCAGATGGTACACGCGATCGACGATGGTGCGCCCCTCGGCGGTGAGCCCGGCGATGACGAGGGCGGCGGAAGCGCGGAGGTCGCTCGCCATGACGTTCGCTCCGGTCAGGGGACATCCCTCGACCGTGGCCCACCGTCCTTCGAGGCGGATCTTCGCGCCCATCCGGATGAGCTCCGCGACGTGGTGGAAACGGTTCTCGAAGACGGTCTCGGTAACCGTGGAAACGCCGTCGAGACCGGTCGCGAGCGCCGTCCACTGCGCCTGCAGGTCGGTGGGGAAGCCCGGATAGGGAGCGGTCGCGACGTCCTGCGCCGCGAGCAC
The DNA here is from genome assembly GCA_035763965.1 of Thermoanaerobaculia bacterium. Classification (GTDB taxonomy): domain Bacteria; phylum Acidobacteriota; class Thermoanaerobaculia; order UBA5066; family Gp7-AA6; genus Gp7-AA6. The sequence goes on from DASUAD010000648.1 coordinate 8,537, forward strand.
GCCCTCGGCGCGAACACGCAGCGTGCCGTCCTCCGCCCGGACCTCACTCCCGATGGCCGTCAGGCGGCTCGTGAGCGCGCGCAGGTGCTCGGGGCGGCAGCGGCGGATTGCGACGTCGCCCCGCGTCGCCGCGGCGGCGATCGCGTAGGTCCCCGCTTCGATCCGGTCCGGCACGATCTCGTGCCCGGCTCCGTGGAGCGCGTCGACTCCTTCGATCGTGATCGTGTCGGTCCCCGCTCCGGCGATCCGCGCGCCCATCGCGACGAGGAGTCTTGCCAGGTCCCCGACCTCCGGTTCGCGCGCCGCGTTGAAGAGCCTCGTCGTCCCGCGGGCGAGCGTGGCCGCGAGCATCGCGTTCTCCGTCCCGGTGACGGTCACGTTTTCGAACACGATGTCGGCGCCGGAAAGCCGCGGCGCCTTCGCCTCGACGTACCCGTGCTGGAGAGACACTTCGGCGCCGAGCTGGCGGAAGGCCTTCAAGTGAAGGTCGATCGGGCGCACGCCGATCGCGCAGCCCCCGGGAAGAGATACGCGTACGGCTCCCGCCCGCGCGAGCAGCGGTCCGAGTACCAGAACCGAGGCCCGCATCGTCTTGACGAGCTCGTAGGGCGCGTCCGCGTGGGCGATGTCCCGCACTTCGACCGCGACTGCCTCGGTCTCCACTTCCACACGCGCGCCGATGTGCGCGAGCACCTTCTGCATGGTGCGGACGTCCGCGACGCGGGGGAGATTGGTCAGGCGGACCGGATCCGCCGTCAGGAGCGTCGCCGCGAGGCAGGGCAGCGCCGCGTTCTTGGCGCCGGAGACTGTGACCTCGCCCGCGAGCCGGGAGGGGCCGTCGATGACGAACTTGTCCACGATCCGGCTACGTGCGCCGCAACGCCACGACGCGCGGGATGCCCGCGAGGTCGGCGACGATCCGGTCGAGGCGCCAGGCACCGCTTCCCGCGACCTCGCGTGCGACGGCGGGCGCCTGTCCCGCTCCGATCTCGAAGAGGAAGGGTGCGCCCGATGCGAGGTGCACCGGGAGATCCGTCAGCAGCCGGCGAATCGCGTCGAGCCCGTCCGTACCTGCGAAGAGCGCCGCCGACGGATCGTGTTCGCGGACCGTGACCGACAGACTCGGCGCGTCTCCGACGGAGAGGTACGGCGGATTCGAGATCGCGAGATCGAACGTGACGTCGGGCGAGAGAGCGCTCGTCCAGTCGCCGCCGAGGAGCTCGAGGCGTTCGAGCACCGCGTGGCGCAAGGCGTTCGCTCGGGCCAGCGCGAGAGCCCCGATCGAGACGTCGACGGCCACGGCCCGGGAGGCCGGCCGCTCGAGGAGCCATGTCACCGCGAGGACTCCGCTGCCGGTGCCGAGGTCGAGGACCCGTCGCGCGTCCGGCGTCTCCGAGAGAGCCGTCTCGAGCAGGAGCTCCGTCTCGGGGCGCGGAACGAGCGCGCGCGAGTCGACGGAGAAGGGTCGCCCGAAGAAATCCCAAGCACCGACGAGGTGCTGGACGGGGACCCCCGCGATCCGGCGCTCCCAAAGGAAGTCAAACCGCGTCGCGGCGGCCGGAGCGACGTCCTCGCGCGGGTCGAGCGCGAGCGGTTTGCCGTGTCCGACCGCGTGCGCCAGGAGGAGCCGCGCGTCCCATCCGGTCGCGTCCGACCCGGCGCGGCGCGCGCGGGACTCGGCGTCGGAAAGAGTGGTCAGAACTGAGCCGGGGGCAGATTTGAAATCTGTCCCCGGAACATTCTTAGGCGTCACGCTCGCGCCATCTCCTCGCGAAGGCGCTCGGCCTGGAACTGCGCCGACAAGGGTTCGACGAGCTCGTCCAGGTTGCCCTCGAGCACGTCCGCCAGCCGGTGGGTCGTGAAGCCGATGCGGTGATCGGTGATCCGCGACTGGGGAAAGTTGTACGTTCGGATCTTCTCGGAGCGGTCGCCGCTCCCGACCATCCTCTTGCGCTCGGCCGCGATCGCGCCCTCCTGCTTCTCGCGCTCGACGTCGAGCAGACGCGCCTTCAGTACGCGCAGTGCCTTCGCCTTGTTCTTGATCTGGCTTCGCTCGTCCTGGCACTGGACGACGAGGCCCGTCGGGATGTGGGTGATCCGCACCGCCGAGTAGGTCGTGTTGACGCCCTGCCCGCCGGGCCCGGACGCGCAGAAGCGGTCCACCCGCAGGTCCTTCTCCTCGACCTTGACGTCGACGTCCTCCGCTTCCGGGAGGACCGCGACCGTCGCCGCCGACGTGTGGATGCGGCCCGAGGCTTCGGTCTCCGGAACGCGCTGGACGCGGTGAACGCCGCTCTCGTACTTCAACCGCGAGTACGCGCCGTCGCCCTCGATGAGCGCCGTGATCGCCTTGATGCCGCCGATGCCCGTGTCGTCGCGGTCCACGATCTCGACCTTCCACCGGCGTTGCTCGGCGTAGCGCTGGTACATCCGGAAGAGCTGAGCGGCGAAGAGCGCGGCTTCCTCCCCGCCGGTTCCGGCCCGGATCTCGAGGAAGACGTTTCGCGAATCGTTCGGGTCCCGCGGTACCAGGAGGAGCTTCAGCTCCTGCTCGATCTTCTCCAGGCGGGCCGTCAGGTCGGCGCGCTCGGCCGCCGCCATCTGGTAGAGCTCGTCGCCGGTCGCGAGCGACTCGACCATCTCGCGCGCGCCCTCGAGCTCCCTCGAGATCCGGCGATGCTCCTCGGTCTTCGCGATGATCGGCTCGAACTCGGCGAGCGTCTTCTGGGCGTCGCGGACGGCCCGGTGGTCCTGGACGAACGCCGGGTCGGCGAGCCGGGCTCGGACCTCTTCGTACTTGCGGCGGATCTCCTCGAGTTTCTCGAACATGGGTGTCTCAGCTTTCAGCGCCGGCGGTCGCCGGAGCGGACGGCGGCCGAGCCGCTAGAGTGCGGTGAAGGGGAGTGCGAGCGGGAGGAACCGCGCCGACACGGATCTAAGAAGCGGCGCCGGCGGCCTTCTTCTCGTACCGCTTGCGGAAGCGCTCGACCCGGCCGGCGGAGTCGACGAGCTTCTGCTTGCCGGTGAAGAAGGGATGGCACTTGCTGCAGATCTCGAGGCGCAGCTCTTTCTTCGTGGATCCGGTCGTCCAGGTCTCGCCGCACGCGCAGTGCACGAGAACCTCGTGATATTCGGGGTGAAGGTTCTTCTTCATGGAACCGCACATTCTAGGGGACCGGGGCCGCGGGCGCAAGGGCGGCCCGGCCCCGACCGGAAACGGAAAACGGAAACGGGAAACGGCACCCCGGCAGGGATGGGCGCTCCCGGCTGAGGAGTGAGGCCTTTGCAACCGGTTAGAATCCCTCGACTACCGTGTTCTACGTTTATGTGAGCGCGCCCGGAATGGCGGCGCGCAAATATCCGCTCGAGAAGCCGGTCACGACGATCGGCCGCTCGTCGATGAACGATCTCCCGATCTCCGACAAGATGCTTTCGCGCCAGCATGCCCGGATCGTCAAAGACGACGACGGAGGCCTCTCCGTCGAGGACCTGGGCTCGCGCAACGGCACCTTCCTGAACGGCGAGCGGCTCGCGGCTCCGCAGCCGATCAAGGCGGGGG
>DASUAD010000649.1:0-2383 GCA_035763965.1 Thermoanaerobaculia bacterium
CGTCCCGCCTCTCTTCAACGTGACGTTGACCGTCGTCCGCCTCTGCATCGACGGCTGCTGCGACGGCGAGTATCCGGCCGCGCGTACCGAGAGCCCGCCGGCGTTCGCCGGCGCGTTGGCGACGGAATAGGAGCCGTCCGCTCCGCTCTTCGCCTGTGCGTAGAAGACGACGTCCTCCTCCTCGAACGCGAGGCCGCCCGTCGCCCGGATGCGGGCATCGCCGATCGGCTTTCCCGTCTCGTCGGAAACTCGACCGGAGATCTTCTCGACGGCCGGCAGCTCGACGTCGTCGAGCGTCAGGTCCTCCGAAGAGTCGTACGGCCCCGCGAGAAGAGCTCCCGGCAGCGTTCCGGACATCACCCGGATCGACACTTCGAGCCCGGGCTTGTCGAGCTTCACCTGGAAGCGGCCCGCCGCGTCGGTCGTGGTTTCGCCGAGCGACGACGGGGCCACCCCCTTCGTCTCGTCGACGAGCGTCTGTTCGTCCGTGCGGTATGGCTCCCAGGCGACCTTCAGTCCGGCAACGGGCGCGCCGCCGGAATCGAGAACGCGGCCGGCGATGGTTCCCGCGCGAGCGGCCGGTACAAAGGAGAACGCGAGAAGGACGGAAGCGAGTCCGAGCAGCCGGCGTCGGATCATGGAGCTCCTCCGGAAAGCACACCTATTCTCTTCCGAACAGAGACGGCGGGAAGGTCTGGAGGTTACGATCGGACGGATGCCGCTGCCTCTCGACCGCAAGATCGCCCTCGTCACCGGTGGCGGAATCCGGGTGGGCCGGGCGATTGCCGTCGCGCTCGGCGCGGCGGGAGCGGACGTGGCCGTTCACTACCGTGGTTCGCGCGAGGGAGCGGAGAGCGCGGCCGCCGAGATCCGTGCAGGCGGGCGGCGCACCGTCGTCGTGGCCGGTGACCTCGCGAGTCCGGAAGACTGCCGGAGGATCGTGCGCGAGTCGATCGCGACGCTCGGAGGCCTCGACTTCCTCGTCCATTCGGCAGCGAACTTCCACCGGGCCACGTTCGCGGAAACCGACGAACGCCTCTGGGACTCCTCGATGAACGTCAACGCGCGCGCCGGCTTCCTGCTGGCGAGCGAAGCGGCGCCGACGCTCGCCGAGCGCCGGGGCCGCGTCGTCCTCGTCTCGGACTTCCTCGCGGAGGCTCCCGCGCGCCATTACCTGGCCCACTCGGTCTCGAAGGCCGCGGTCGAAGGCCTCGTACGGGCCCTCGCCGTCGAGCTCGCTCCGGAGGTGGCGGTCAACGGAGTCGCTCCCGGTACGGTTCTCCCGCCCGAGGGCACGACTCCCGAGGAAGTGGAGCGGCTCGCCCGCCGGGTTCCCGCAAAACGAATCGGATCCGCCGAGGACGTCGCGGCGACGGTCGTCTTCCTTTGCGCAGGGCCGGATTTCCTGACGGGCCAGGTCATCCGCGTCGATGGAGGAAGGTCGATCGTCTAGCTATCCCGCCCTGAACTCCGCGTACTCCGCGCGGAGGCGCTTCGAGAATTCCTTCATCGCGGCCACACGCGGCGCTGCGAGCACGCGGCCCTCGGCAGTCTTGAGCGGCGTCGAGGCGGCAGCGTCGATGGCGTCGGCGATCTCCCCGAAATCCATCCGTTCCCGATAGCCTTCGAGCAGACGCCGCGCGATCCCGTAGGCGCCGAGCTCCTCGAGACGGACCGCATCGTGGACGATCTCCTCTTCCGGCGCGCCGGGCGCCCGCTCGAGACGGGCGAGCCCCCGCCAGAGCGAGGTAATCTTGCGCGGCTCGACTCCGAGCGAGGTGAGAAAGATCTCCGTCCGGCTCTTGTGTCCGAACCTCGACACCCATCGCTCCTGTCCCGAGAAGACGGCCAGCAGGTAGAGCAGTTCGTGGTCGACGTCGTCGCGCCCGGCTGCGATCCTCTCGGAGGCCGCGACGACACGTTCGACGTCCCCGTAGTAGGTGACCCCGTCGAGCCCGACCGCCAGCGGCTTGACGTACTCGGTGATGCGTTCGCGTGCGGTTGGATCCACGCGACGATCGTAACCCGCAGTCCCGATCGAAGGCCGGAGACTTGCATTCCACGTGTCGCATGAGAACCGTTGCTGCCGTCCTCGTTGCGAGCCTGCTCGCCTCGCCCCTCCTTGCCGAAGTCGAGGCGAGCACCGCGGTCTCCGGGGTCTGCGAAGCGCCGCTCGAACCGGCCGCTCCCCCGGTCCCGACTGACGCTCCGGCTGTCGTTTCCCTGTCGCCGCAGGAATCGCCTCCGGCGCAGGAAGCGCGGGGTGAGGCGGCGCCGCGGGAGTCACCGCAGCAGCCGCCGCCGCCGCAACAGCCCACTCCTCCACCGCAGCCGCAAAAACCTCCCCAGGAACCCGCTCCGCCGAAGGAACCTCCGCCGAACA
>DASUAD010000650.1:0-2872 GCA_035763965.1 Thermoanaerobaculia bacterium
ACACGATGGTCGACCAGCTCTCGTCCTTCGCGTCCGAGGTCACTCGCGTCGCCCGCGAGGTCGGAACCGAAGGGAAGCTCGGCGGCCAGGCCGACGTGCGCGGCGTCGCCGGCACGTGGAAGGACCTCACCGACAGTGTGAACTCGATGGCGGGCAACCTCACCGCTCAGGTGCGCAACATCGCCGCGGTCACGACCGCCGTCGCGACGGGTGATCTGTCCAAGAAGATCACGGTCGACGTCAAGGGCGAGATCCTCGAGCTCAAGGACACGATCAACACGATGGTCGACCAGCTGCGCTCCTTCGCGTCCGAGGTCACCCGCGTCGCCCGCGAGGTCGGAACCGAGGGAAAGCTCGGCGGCCAGGCGCGGGTCGAGGGGGTGTCGGGTACCTGGAAGGACCTGACCGACAACGTCAACTTCATGGCGGGCAATCTGACCTCGCAGGTGCGCAACATCGCCGACGTGACGAAGGCCGTCGCCAACGGGGACCTCTCGAGAAAGATCACGGTCGACGTCAAGGGAGAAATCCTCGAGCTCAAGAACACGGTCAACACGATGGTCGACCAGCTCTCCTCGTTCGCGGCGGAGGTCACCCGCGTCGCCCGCGAGGTCGGAACCGAAGGAAAGCTCGGCGGCCAGGCCAGGGTCAAGGGTGTCGCGGGCACATGGAAGGACCTGACCGACAACGTCAACTCGATGGCGAGCAACCTGACGAGCCAGGTCCGCGGGATCGCCCGGGTCGTGACCGCGGTCGCCAACGGGGACCTGAAGCGGAAGCTGACCCTCGAAGCGAAGGGAGAGATCGCTGCGCTCGCCGACACGATCAACGGAATGATCGACACGCTGGCGACCTTCGCCGACCAGGTCACCTCGGTCGCCCGCGAGGTCGGCGTCGAAGGAGAACTCGGTGGCCAGGCGAGCGTGCCGGGCGCGGCGGGAACGTGGAAGGACCTGACCGACAACGTCAATCAGCTCGCCGCCAACCTGACGACCCAGGTCCGCGCGATCGCGGAGGTCGCCACCGCCGTCACCAAGGGCGATCTGACGCGATCGATCAAGGTCGAGGCATCGGGCGAGGTCGCGTCGCTCAAGGACAACATCAACGAGATGATCCGCAACCTGAAGGACACCACCTCGAAGAACAGCGAGCAGGACTGGCTGAAGACGAACCTCGCGAAGTTCAGCCGCATGCTCCAGGGGCAGCGGGACCTCGAGACGGTCGGGCACCTGGTCCTCTCGGAGCTCGCGCCCGTCGTCGCGGCCCAGCAGGGCCTTCTCTACACGCTCGACGGATCGAAGGACGATTCCCGGCTCACCCTTCTCGCGAGCTACGCGTGCACGGACGCCTCCCTGCCGCGGACGCTCGCGCTCGGGGAGGGGCTCGTGGGCGAGTGCGCCAGACAGAAGGAGAAGATCCTCCTGACGAACCCGGCGAACGATTATCTCTCGATTTCCTCGGGCCTCGGCCGATCCGCTCCGGCGCAGGTCATCGTGCTCCCCGTGCTCTTCGAGGGGAGGATGAAGGGCGTTCTCGAGCTTGCTTCCTTCGAGAGGTTCTCGACCGCGCACCAGGCGCTTCTGGAGCAGCTCGCCGAGACGATCGGGATCGTCATCAACACCATCGAGGCAAATACCCGCACCGAAGACCTCCTCAAGCAGTCGCAGTCGCTCGCCGGTGAGCTTCAGAGCCAGCAGGAGGAGCTGCGGCAGACGAACCAGCAGCTCGAGGAGAAGGCGGCCCTCCTCGCCGAACGCAACGTCGAGGTCGAAAGAAAGAACCAGGAGGTCGAGCAGGCGCGCGTCGCGCTCGAAGAGAAGGCGCGGCAGCTCGCCCTGACCTCCAAGTACAAGTCGGAGTTCCTCGCGAACATGTCGCACGAGCTCCGGACGCCGCTCAACAGCCTGCTGATCCTTTCGGATCAGCTCTCGCGCAACGCCGAAGGCAACCTGACCGGGAAGCAGACCGAGTTCGCGAAGACGATCCACGCGTCGGGAAAGGACCTGCTGAACCTGATCAACGACATTCTCGACCTCTCGAAGATCGAGTCCGGGACCGTCGTGGTCGACGTCGGCGAGCTGCGGTTCAACGACCTCGCGGACTACGTTCAGCGCACCTTCCGGCACGTGGCCGAGGTCAAGGGACTCGACTTCCAGATCGAGATGGGGCCGGGAATCGGCCGGTCGGTCTTCACCGACTCGAAGCGGCTCCAGCAGGTCATCAAGAACCTGCTGTCGAACGCGTTCAAGTTCACGGAGCGCGGCCGCGTCTCTTTCCGCGTGGATGCGGCTTCGCGAGGCTGGAGCGAGGACTGCGAGACGTTGAACCGCGCCCGCTCGGTGCTCGCTTTCTCCGTCAAAGACTCGGGAATCGGCATTCCGGCCGACAAGCAGCACATCATTTTCGAGGCATTTCAGCAGGCGGACGGCTCCACGAGCCGGAAGTACGGCGGGACGGGCCTCGGCCTCGCGATCAGCCGTGAGATCGCGCACCTCCTCGGCGGCGAGATCCAGCTGACGAGCGCGCCCGGCGAGGGAAGCACCTTCACGCTCTATCTCCCGCAAATTTACATGATGCCCGCGTCCCCCCGACCGGCGGCCCAAACACCAGGGATCGTCTCGGTGATGTCGGACGTCGATGCCGCGAGGCCCGCGGCGGAGACAGCGCTCGAGTCTCTCGTCCCGGACGACCGCCGCGACATCGGTCCGGACGACCGGGTCGTTCTACTCATCGACAACGACGGGAACTTCGCGCGGGTTCTTTACGACCTCGCGCACGAGCACGGCTTCAAGGCCCTCGTCGCGACGACCGGCGTCGAGGGGATCGCGCTCGCCCACCAGTTCAAGGTGGAAGCGATCACGCTCGACATCCT
>DASUAD010000651.1:0-3601 GCA_035763965.1 Thermoanaerobaculia bacterium
GCTACTCCGGGGGCCGGATAATCGCTTTGACTTTTCTGCTCATCGCTCCCTTCCTCGCATGGAGCGTCGGAGCGACCCGCCGCCGGCGCGCACTTCTGCTCGCCGCGCTCCTCCTCGGGTTCGTGGTCGCAGCGCTGCCCAATCTGCGCTTCGCCGCCGAACACTTCCACGAGTGGAACGGACGATTTCAAGAGTCGAGCATCTTCGCCCCCTGGTTCTGGAAGTCGGAGGTGCCGAGGCTCGGCGCCACCCGCGTTCTCATCCGACAGTTTCACCTGGGGACCATCGGCCTTCTCTCGCTGCCCGGCTCCGCCTGGTTCAGCGGCCACCCCCTGATCGGACCTCCGCTCTTCACGGCGCTGGGTCTCGCCGGCCTCGGCTGGGTCTTCGCGCGCCGGCAGCTGATCGGCGGGACGGTGCTCGCGCTTCTCTTCGCCGGCAATCTGGCCGGGATCATCCTTACAACCGGGACTCCCGCTCCACAGCGCGCCTCCAGCCTCGTTCCGGTCCTGGCGATCCTGGGAGGCGTCGCGATCGGTGGTGTACTCGAGCTATTCCCGGAAGCCGATCGGCGCAGCCTCCCGTGGCGCGCCTTCCTCGCGCTGTTGCTCGTCGGGGCGTACGTGGCGCGGAGCGTTCCGGGATATCCGCTCGATCCCGGGAAACGCGCTGCGTACGGAGGAGTTCATTCCGCATTCGGCCAGGAGGCCTCGAAGCTCCTGCTCCTCCCCGGCTTTCGAAGTGAGCGTGCGTTCCTGCACGGCCTTCCGCATGTGGACACCCGTTTTCCGACCTTTGCGTACTTTCTGCCGGCGGGGCGACTGGTCGACGCCGATGTGCAGGCCGACGAGGCAGTCGACCTCCCTCCAGGTCTTCACGTCTACTCTCCCGAGCTCATGGCGACCGGCCGCCGCCGAGCGGAAGCAATGTCGAGCCGGAACGGACTGTCTCTCGCCGATCCGGCGGACCCGCTCCGGGAGATTGGCTACGTGGTTCGGGTCCGACGGTCGTTGCCATAGCCCCGGGCCAGTGGCGATCCCCGCATCCCGGTTGGCGAAGCGACCCGCCCCCGGTTGACGAACTGATCTGTCAGTTGGCGAAGAGGCCGTATCCGATCGAGAAGCGATACAACTTGCCCGCGGGATCTGCAGCCAGGAACTGGGCGGAGAACGCGGGCGGGAGCGTGAATGCGTAGACGTACTTCTCGCGGCGGTCGAAGCTGCGGAGCAGGTCGGCATGGAAACTTGTCTGGATACGCCGCTTGATGCCCGGTTTTTTCAGGAAGAAGTACAACTTCTCGAACGCGTAGCTGGGGAAAGCGGCCACGTAGAGCTTGCGAGCCGGATATCGCTGGTCGATGAACCTCGCCAGCCGAAGGTCATCCGAAAACCGATCCCCGAGACGCGCCTGGGCGACGCGGTCCACGTTGACGCTCGCGAAGAGGAGCATGCAGCCCGCAGCAACCGCGCCGCGGATCGGCGAAGAGAGCCACCGCGCTCGAAGCAGGAGCGAGAACGGAAGCGCCATGACGATGACGAGAAAGGGGAACGCGAGGCTGAAGCGGTGATAGGCGGGGGGTGGAATCGTCAAGACGACGCCTCCCACGAAAGACGCGGCGATGACCACGAAAACGAGGAGCACCTCCGGGGCTCGGCGCACGAGAAAGATCGCCGCACCCGCGCCGGCCAGCAGGAAGCCCAGGGACAGCGGGTCGAAGAATGCCAGGCGGCCGAAATCGTACCCTCCATGCCCGCCGATGCCGTCGCGGGTCATCGATTTCAGCGCGAGCAGGAGGTTTGCCCGAATGATCGGAAGCGGGTCCGCTCCCCGGGCGATTGCCTCACGGTTCCCCGACCATTCGCCGGTCAGGAGCGACACCTGGCTCGACCTCTGGAAAAGATAGCCGGCCGTCTCCGGTTTGGCGAGGAAGGGCGACAGCACGATCCAGCAGCCGAGCAGCGCGATGGCAAGGTTCCCGAAGACGACGCCGAGGGAGCGTCGACGAACGAGATCGAAGAGGGCAACCACGACGAATACGGGGATTGCGATGTAGCTCGAGGAATAGAAGAGGTAGCAGAAGCCCGCGAGAACTCCGGTCGCGGCCGCCGGAGCGGGGGAGCCCGCTCGGAGGCTGCGCACGGCGAAGTAGAAGAACCCCAGAAAGGCTGCCGTGCTGCTGATGAAGTGAAACCCGGAAACCTCGAGGTAGACGCTCGGTGCGAAAAAGGCGTACAGGACGACGGCGATGACCGCCGTGGCCCGGCCGAGGAGCTCCCGGACGACCCGATACAACAGTGCGGATACGAGAACCACGTAGGGAAGAGTGGAGAACCACACGGCGGCGAGGCTCTTGCCAGCGACTTCGAAGAACCAACGCTGGAGCACGAAGAACGGCTTCGGGAACTGTGATACCCAGTCGGCGCGATCCGGCATCGGCTCGAAGAAGCTCGTGTGTCGGAAGTCGTGGTGTGTCGAGAAATACGCGGTCATCAGCTCGTCCCCGTGCACCCGGTCCGCGTCCATGTGGGCGATCCGCACGACCGCGGGCAGCAGCACGACGACCGTCGCCAGCACAGTCTTCTTCGTCGGCCGCATCCGGGACCACGAGAAACGGGGCCGGCCCCCCGCCGAAAGCAGGAAGTAGACGATCGAGAAGAGCCAGAGAACGGTCAGAATATGGCTGACCCGGCCGCGATGAACCAGCAACACGACGACCAGGTTCAGCGCGAGCGAGATGGCGAGGAGCGCGGTCGCGAGCGTCCGGCCGCCGCGACCCGCCGGAGGGAACTCCCACCTCGCCGCGGGATCGCCGTCCGCGGGCCCGACGCTCACCGGATGTCCAGCAGGTTCCAGGTGAGCACTCGATGGGTTTCTCGATCCGACACACTGACGCGGCCGAACGGGTCGAGCGCGATTCCAGTCGGCCGTTTGAAGATTCCGTCGGAGCGCCACGAGCGCCGGAGGTTGCCGGACGAGTCGTACTCGTTGACCCGTCCTTCGGTCGAGTCGGTCGCGAAAACCGAGTTTCCCGGGCCGATCGCGATGTACGGCTCGGTATAAAAGTCCTTCCAGCCGAAGACCGCGAACTCGCGGAGGTAACGTCCCTCGCCGTCGAAGACCTGGATGCGATGGTTGCCGGTGTCCGCGACGTAGACGTCTCCGGCGGCATCGGCGGCGAGGCCAACCGGTTCCACGAACTGGCCGGGTCCACTGCCCGACGTTCCCCACTCGCCCACGCGGTTCCACTTTCTGTCGAACCGGACGATCCGCTTGTTCCCGGTGTCGGCGACGTAGAGAGTGCCGTGTGACAGCAGGACGGCCCGGGGGCCGAAAAAGCCGCGCTCCGCGTCGGTGAAGGCGCCGAGCCAGGAACCGTCGGCGCCGAAGCGGGCGATGCGGTGGTTCCACGTATCGGCCACGATCATGCTTCCGTCGGAATCCACCGCGACGCCGCATGGCTCCTTCAGCTGCCCGTCGGCGGATCCGGCGGTGCCGAGGCTTCGCACGAACTGTCCGTTCCTGTCGAAAACCTGGATCCGGTTGTTGCCGGTGTCGGCGACGTAGAGAGTGCCGTGTGACAGCAGGACGGCCCGGGGGCCGA
>DASUAD010000652.1:0-2288 GCA_035763965.1 Thermoanaerobaculia bacterium
TCGGCAACTCGACCGAGCGCATCTTCGCGAGTTTCGAGGGGACGGTGCACCCGGATTTCCCGGCCGACGAGGGGGACGTGAAGTATCACCAGGGCGCCCGCGGAACGCACGCGACGGCGAGCGGGCGCAAGGTCGAGATCACGGTGCCGTCGAACCCGTCGCACCTCGAGGCCGTGGACCCGATCGTCGAAGGAATGGTGCGCGCGAAGCAGGACCGGCGGGGCCACGGGCCCGAGGCGTGGGACCGCGTGCTCGCCGTCATCCTCCACGGCGACGCCGCGTTCGCCGGGCAGGGGATGGTCGCGGAAGTCTTCAACCTCGCCCAGCTGCGGGGATTCCGCACCGGCGGATCGGTTCACCTGGTCGTCAACAACCAGATCGGATTCACGACACCGCCCGCGTCCGGCCGTTCGTCGCTCTACCCGACCGACGTCGCGAAGATCAATCAGGTCCCGATCTTTCACGTCAACGCGGACGCTCCCGAAGCGGCGTACCGGGTGCTGCAGATCGCGCTCGACTACCGCAAGGAGTGGCACAAGGACGTCGTGATCGATCTCGTCGGATTCCGCCGTCACGGGCACCAGGAGACCGACGAGCCGACGTACACGCAGCCGCTCATGTACAGGCGGATCCAGGAGCACCCGGGGGTGCGCGCCCTCTACGCCCGGCGGCTCGTCAAGGAAGGAGTGCTCACCGAGACCGAGGTCACGGCGATGGAGGAGCGACAGAAGGCGAGGTACGAAGAGGCGCTCGCCGCCGCGAAAGAACTCGCGAAGCACTCCGAAGGGGAACCCGCGCCCGGCCCGTTTCCCGGTTCCCGTTTTTCGTTTCCCGAGGTTGAAACGGGCGTCCCCCGCGAGACACTCTCTTACATCGGGCACGTTCTGACGACGGTTCCGTCCGGCTTCCACATCAACCCGAAGATGGTTTCGCAGCTCGCCCGCCGCGCGAAGATGGCCGAGGGGAGCGAGCCGCTCGACTGGTCGACGGCGGAAGCGCTCGCGTTCGGATCGCTCCTCCTCGAAGGCTCGCCGATCCGTTTGACCGGCCAGGACACGAGCCGCGGGACGTTCTCGCAGCGGCACATCGTCTTTCACGACACGGCGACCGGAGAAACCTGGACGCCGCTCTCGCAGCTCGAGCCGAAGAAGGCGGAGCTCGCCGTCTACGACAGCCCGCTGTCGGAGGCGAGCGTGCTCGGTTTCGAGTACGGATACAGCGTCGAGGCGCCGGAGACGCTCGATCTCTGGGAGGCGCAATACGGAGACTTCGCCAACGGCGCGCAGGTGGTCCTCGACCAGTTCGTGACGTCCGCCGAGGACAAGTGGCAGCAGACGTCGCGCCTCGGACTGCTCCTGCCGCACGGCTACGAGGGGCAGGGTCCGGAGCATTCGAGCGCGCGCATCGAGCGATATCTCCAGCTCTGCGCCGAAGACAACCTTCAGGTGTGCTGCCTCACGACTCCGGCGCAGTACTTCCACCTGCTGCGGCGGCAGATGCGCCGGCCGGCGGCGAAACCGCTCGTGTTGTTCACGCCGAAGAGCCTCCTTCGGTTTCCGGCGTCGTTCTCGCCGATCGGCGAGCTCACGAGCGGATCGTTCCGGACCGTGCTGGACGACCCCGATGTCGGCGACCGCACGATGGTTTCCCGCGTGCTCCTCTGCACCGGCAAGATTTACTTCGACCTGCGAGCCGCGCGGGAGGTTCGCAATGCGAACGCGGTCGCGATCGTCCGCCTGGAGCAGCTCTATCCGTTCCCGGGCGAGGCGCTCAAGGCGACGCTCTCGGCGTACTCTTCGGCTCGGGACTTCATGTGGGTACAGGAGGAGCCGCACAACATGGGGGCGTGGTCGTTCATCCGCCCCAGGAGATCCGAGTTCCTGCCGCCGGGCGCGACGTTCGGATACGCAGGCCGTGCTCCCTCGGCGTCGCCCGCCACCGGCAGCGCCGCCGTGCACAAGCGGGAGCTCGACCAGCTCGTCGCGGAGGCGTTCGGGCACTGACGGATCGCCGACCTCGCACGGGCATCGATCGGGTCCGTTGGTCCCGACGGCGGCCGATCCGGTACGACCTACTCGGGATTCCTTTTCGTCGCGCTCGCGGTGTGAGTGCCTGGAGAGGGAAGAGTCCGGCCGCTAGTTTTTCCGCTTTTTCGGCCGCATCCTCTCGAGAGCCTGCTTGAAGACTTCGCGCGGGATCTTGCGGTAGTCGGAGAACTCTCCGGCGCCCGCCAGCCACTCCCCGCCGTCCATCGTGACGCAGTCGCCGGTCTGGTACGTGCAGAGGTC
>DASUAD010000653.1:0-2056 GCA_035763965.1 Thermoanaerobaculia bacterium
CGCGAGGCGCAGCGAGAGGTCGACGTCCTCGTAGTACGCGAAGAACCGATCGTCGAACACGTGACCGTGCGGCGCCACGTCGTTCAGGGCGTCCCGCCGAAAGAGGGCCGCGGTCGCCGAAACGCCCGCGACCTCGAACGCAGTAGCGGGGACCCGGGCGGTCGGAGTCCCGGCGAGCACGGGCACCGCCTCGCCCCGGCCGGTCCACTCGATGCCGGCCGTGTCGACGCGCTCTCCGCGCGCCTCGAGGACGACGCCCTGGACGCCGGCGAGTCGCGGATCGAGCGCGAGCCGCGCGGCGAGGCGCGCGGCATAGTCGGTCGCAAGGACCGCGTCGTTGTTCACGACCAGGACGAAGGGCGAGCGCGTGCGCACGATCCCTTCGTTGGCCGCGGCCGCGAAGCCGAGGTTGCGGGAAAACGAAACGACCCGCGCGGCTGGCACTTCGCGGGCGAGCCGCTCGCGCTCTTCTGTGCGCGAGCCGTTGTCGACGACCACGAGCGACAGATCGATCGCGGTCTGGTTCACGACGGATCGGAGTGCCTCGAAGAGCGCTTCGCCGCCGTCCCGGTTGACGACGACGCAATCCACATCCGGAGGGGGACTGGCAGGGCTCAACGGTTGACTCGACTGCCCGCGCGAGGTGAAATCGCGCAACTCATGCTATCACGCGAGTTCCTGCGCGAGAACGCGGAGCGGCTTCTCTCCGAGATGCCCGAGCGCTTCGCCAACTCGGGGATCGAACGTTTCCTCGAGTTGGATACGCGCCGCCGCGCGACCGTGACGCGCCTCGAGGAGAAGCGCCGCCGCCGCAACGAGCTCACAGCGGTCCGGGGCAAGCCGGACCCCGCGACGATCGCCGAGATGAAGTCGCTGAAAGAGGAGATCCGTGGGCTCGAGGAAGAAACCGAGCGCGCGGAGGCGGAGCTCTCGGACGTCGAGCGCGTCATTCCGAACGCTCCGCAGGCCTCGGTCCCGCGAGGAACCGACGAGACACACAACCGGGTCGAACGCACGTGGGGAGAGCCGCGTAAGTTCGACTTCGAGCCCGCGGCTCACTGGGATCTCGGGCCGGCCCTCGGCATTCTCGACTTCGAACGCGGCTCGAAGCTCGCCGGCGCGCGCTTCACCGTGCTGAAGGGCGCGGGCGCGCGGCTCTCGCGCGCCCTCGGCGCCTTCATGCTGGACCTCCAGACGCGCGAGCACGGCTACGAGGAGATCGCCCCTCCGCTCCTGAACAACGCCGAGACGCTCTACGGCACCGGCCAGCTTCCGAAGTTCGAGCAGGACCTCTTCCGAATGCGCGAAGGTCTCTACCTGATCCCGACGGCGGAGGTCCCGCTGACCAACCTTCACCGCGACGAGATCCTGGACGGTTCGACGCTGCCCCGGATGTACACGGCGTTCACGCCGTGTTTCCGCGCCGAGGCCGGCGCGGCGGGACGGGATACGCGCGGCATGATCCGACAGCACCAGTTCGACAAAGTCGAAGCCGTCATGCTCACGACTCCCGAAGATTCCAATGCGGCGCTCGAGCGGCTCACCGGACACGCGGAGGAGGTGCTGCGGCGGCTCGGACTCCCATATCGGGTGGTCTCGCTTTGTACGGCCGACCTCGGCTTCTCGTCGGCGAAGACCTTCGATCTCGAGGTCTGGCTTCCCGGGCAGAACACCTACAGGGAGATTTCCTCCTGCTCGAACTGCGAGGCGTTCCAGGCGCGCCGCGCCAACATCCGGTTCCGCCGCGAGACCGGACAGAGGCCCGAGTTCGTTCACACGCTGAACGGCTCGGCCCTCGCGGTCGGGCGCACGCTCGTCGCGGTCCTCGAGAACTACCAGCGGGCCGACGGCTCGGTCGAGATCCCCGAAGCATTGCGCCCGTACTTCGGAGGGGCGGAAATCCGGCCCCGGCCCGATCGCCTTTCTTAACGCAACCTAAAGATTAGAAAGTAGTTAAGAGAGTGCGCTGGCGCACTCCTTGCTCGCTCCCGTGCGGTGCGCCCGCCCCGGATTCGGCCGGAAGCGAGCGCGGCAATTTCGGCCTTCAAACGGGAGC
>DASUAD010000654.1:0-2422 GCA_035763965.1 Thermoanaerobaculia bacterium
TCTCCCGTCGTGGATCTCGACCTGGCGGCTCGCGAGCGCCGCAATCGAGAGGTCGTGGGTGACGATCAGAATCGTGTGGCCCTGTCGGTGAAGCTCGGTGAAGACCTCCAGCACCTCGTGTCCTGTCTTCGAGTCGAGCGCTCCGGTCGGCTCGTCGGCGAGGAGCATCGCGGGCTCGTTGGCGAGAGCGCGCGCGATCGCGACGCGCTGGCGCTGTCCGCCGGAGAGCGCCGAAGGAAGCGACTTCGCCTTCTCCGGGATGCCGACCGTTTCCAGGAGCTCTGTCGCGCGGCGGCGACGTTCCTTGCGCCGGACGCCGGCATAGAGCATCGGGAGCTCCACGTTCCGGAGCACCGACGCTTTCGGCAGCAGGTTGTACATCTGGAAGACGAAGCCGATCTTGTGGTTCCGGATCCGCGCGAGCTCGGCGTTCGACAGCCCTTCCACGCGCTCGCCGTCGAACTCGTAGCTGCCGCTCGTCGGCTTGTCGAGGCAGCCGAGGATCGCCATCAGGGTGGATTTGCCCGAGCCCGACGGGCCGATCAACGCGAGGAACTCGCCGCGCTCGACGGTCAGGTCGACGCCGCGAAGCGCATGGACCGCGACGCCGTTCGAGCCGAACGTCTTCGTCAGGGCCTTCGTTTCGATGATCGGCCGCACGACTAGTCGTCCTCGTCCTTCTCGATCTTCTTCTTGGTCGGGTCCTCGAGCGACACCTGCTCTCCCGGTTTCAAGCCGGCGAGGATCTCGACGCGCTCGAGCGTCGCGACGCCCGCCTTCACCGGAACGACGTCGTAGTACTCCTTCCAGTGGTCGGCGAGCCAGATGAACTTGTTGCGGCCGGAGAGCCCGTCTTGCGCCGCCGCGATCTGCTGCGGCTTCAAGTTCGATTTCAACCGGAACGCCACCGTCTCACCCTCGCGCCGCTGCAGCGCCTCGAGCGGGATCGATACGGCCTTGTCGCGTTTCTGCCCGAGGATCTCGACGTTGGCGCTCATCCCGGTCCGGAAGTGCTCGCCGAGCTCGTCGAGGGTGATCTCGACCTTGAACACCTTGATCTTCTCGACGAGCTCCGCGGCGGGGGAGACGAAGCTCACCTTTCCGGTGAAGACCTTCTGGGGATAAGCGTCGAGGGTGATGCGGACGGGCTGCCCGACCTCGACCTTCGCGATGTCCACTTCGTTCAGGTTGACGCGCAGGATGAGCGACTTCAGGTCCGCGACGGTGAAGAGCGCCGTCCCTTCGTTGAACGAAGAAACGCCGGACGTCACGGTCTGGCCGAGCTCGACGCCGCGCTTGATGACGACGCCGTTCATCGGGCTCGTGACGCGCGCCTTCTGCGACGCGGCGTTGCCCGAGATCGGGATGCCGCGGTCCTGGACGATCTGATAGCGCATCTGGGCGGCCTTCAGCGTCTGGTTCGCGAGGTCTCGCTTGTTCTGCGCCGACCGCAGAGCCTCGCGGCCGATCAGCCCGGAATCGAAGAGAGATTTCTGGTTCGCGAGCTCGCGCTCGGCGTCCTGGAGCCGGATGTTCGCATCCGTGACGCCGGCGTTGACGTCGGAGAGCGACTGCGCCTGGTTGACGTCCGGCTCGATCTCGGCGAGCACGTCGCCGACTTTGACGACCGCACCCTCGCGGACGCGGAGCCCGACCACCCGGCCGG
This sequence comes from Thermoanaerobaculia bacterium, assembly GCA_035763965.1. Lineage (GTDB taxonomy): Bacteria > Acidobacteriota > Thermoanaerobaculia > UBA5066 > Gp7-AA6 > Gp7-AA6. The sequence continues at coordinate 1,667 of DASUAD010000654.1, forward strand.
AGACGGGCGACTTCACGTCCACCTTCGTGACCGGGTCCACCACGCCGACTTCGCGGACCGAGACCTGGAGGTCCTCGGCCTGGACCTTGCCGAGCCGGAAGGGAAGCTCGCCGGGACCCTTCGGCTTGTCCTTGCCGCGCATGGCGACGACCGCCCCCCCGGCGACGATTACGCCGACGACACCGAGCACGATCCAGCGCTTTTTCTTCCTGGTCATCGAGGCCTCCGGTTGGCTGCAACTCAGATACGCGACGACAGGCGGAATGTTCCGAAAGTCGCGGGTGTCAGCGCGCGAGGCCCGCAAAGCGACGGGAGCCGGGGAAGTCGTTTCTCTCCCGCAGATACGAGAGAAAGTTCAATTGGCGACCGGCCCCCTTCATAATCCGGAGGGAGATGAACGCCGGCCGGAGCGAGGCTCTCTTCCAGGCGCTCGGGGCGTACCGCAGCGACAATCCGGGGGACGGAGGCACGATCTCCCGCTTCCGCGCCTTTCTCGAGCGCGACGATCCCTTTCGCCGGGGAGATCCGGATGGGCACGTGACCTCGAGTGCCGTCGTGGCGCGGCCGTCCGGCGACGGGTTCCTCCTGGTCTTCCATCGAAAGCTCGACCGCTGGCTGCAGCCGGGCGGCCACGTGGAGGACGGCGACGCCTCGGTGTTCCACACGGCACTGCGGGAGGCGCGCGAGGAGACCGGGATTTCCGGCTTCGCGGCGCCGATCGGCGACGCGATCCTCGATCTCGACATCCATGCGATC
>DASUAD010000655.1:0-6167 GCA_035763965.1 Thermoanaerobaculia bacterium
AGTTCTGTCAGTCGCGGGGACAGGTTCTAGCCTGCACCCGCCGCAGCGATACCGCTAGGCAAGGACGACGACGACGACCCGACGGTTCTGGGCGCGGCCCTTGCGCGACGTGTTCTTCGCGACCGGATCCTCCTCACCGTAGGAAATCGTCGACATCCGGTTGAGGGCGATGCCCTGCTTGGAGAGGTAGCGCCGCACCGCTTCGGCCCGCGCTTCGCCGAGCTGCAGGTTGTACATATCGGGTCCGCTCGAGTCGGTGTGTCCCTGGATCTCCAGGTAGACGTTCTTGTTCTCCCCCTTCAGTCTCTCCGCGAACTCCGCGAGCTTGGCCTGAGCTTCCTTCGAAAGCTCATGACGGTTGATCGGGAACTTCACCGCGTCGTCGGAGAGAACGAGCGAGTAGACGAATTTGCCTTCGGCCAGCTTGCCCGCGGCTTCGGCGCGCTCGAGCGCCTCACGCGTGGACTTGTCGAGCTCGGCGAGATGGGTGTCATGCTCGCGAACGCGCGACTGGGCGGCCTCGACCTGCGTCTGGACCTCGCTGATCCTCTTCTCGGACGCGGCGCTGCTTTTGGAGACCTCCTCGCCGACGTAGCGCTTGGTCGCGCAACCGCCGAGGCCCACGATCCCCACAAGAAGTGCCCCGACCACAAGGAACCGATTGGAACCTGTAGTTCGAACCCTCATGAAACCTCCCTTCATTTGACCGGCTAACGGGACGCCGTGGCCGTCGGAGCTGTTCCCCGATACCCGCGGCGTGTCCGGACGATCCAATTTCCTTTCTTCGACACCGACACGAACACCATTCGATATTTTAGCTCCCCCCTCCCGGAGGGAGAAAACCCCAGAATGTATTGCTTTCGCACCTCAGAATTGACGTCCCGGGCGAGGGGCGCAAGGTCTTCGTCGCCTCCCACCAGGTACATCTTCCCGCCGCTCGACGCCGACAGCATCTTCAGGTTGTCGACGAAGAGCTCCTGGCGCTGCTGCTCGCTCAAAAGGTCATACATCACATTCTTCAGGCCGAACGCATAGACCGGCGTGGAGACTTGCTGCAGGATCTCTGCCATCTTGGTGGCGTCGATATTGCTGGAGTTGTCCACCCCGTCGGTGAAGAGCAGGATGGCCCTCTTGGCGTTTTTCCCCTTGAGAAGCCGGGGGGTTGCGGCGACGGCGTCGAAGAGCGCCGTCTGGCCGCTGGCCTGGAGGTCCTCGAGCGCCGCGAAGATGCGGGCCGGCTTCGCGGAAAAGTCCGCGAGCATCTCGACCTCCCCCTCGGAGAAGGCGAACAACGCGAAGTCGTCCCCCGGCAGCCGCGCGTTCACGATCGAGCGAATCGCTTTCTTGGCGTGATCGAGCTTCCCGGCGATTTCCATGCTGCCGGACGTGTCGACGAGAAACGCCATGGAGACCGGTGCGCCGTCGTCGCGTTCGAACGTGTCGACTTCGACTGGCGTGGTGTCCACGCGGACCCGAAAGTCCTTCTTCTCGAGACCGTCGACGAACCGGCCCTTCTTGTCGAAGACGAGCACGGGCAGGAGGACGTACTCGGTCCCGACCTCCTCCGTATAGGTCGGGACGTCCTGCGGCTGCTGCCCGGCCGGAGGGTTCTGGGCGAACGCCGAAACCGCCGCGAGCCCGACGAGCAGGGCCGAAAGAACGCGCCTCATCAGAAACCATAAGTATGGGGCACGGCCCATAATTTCCGCCAATGGAGGCCTTTCCGGCGGTCGTTCTCGTGCGCCCGCGGGTCCCCGGGAATCTCGGCTCAGCGGCGCGGGCCGCGAAGAACTTCGGGATCACCGACGTGCGGCTGGTCGAGCCGGCGTGCACGCCGGACGAAGAGGCGATCCGCCTCGCCTCGGGGGCCGATGAAACGCTCGATGCGATGCGTCGGTTCCCGACCCTCCTCGACGCCGTCGCCGACTTCGACGCCGTCATTGCGACGTCTTCCCTGCGCGGGCGCGCCGAGCGCCGATGGCTCACGCTCGCGGAGCTCCCGGAGTTTCTCCTGTCGCTCCCGCCGGAAGGGCGGGTCGTGTACGTCGTCGGACCCGAAAGAAGCGGCTTGACCGAGGAGGAACGGTCGCGCGCGAGCGCGACGCTCACCCTCCCGACGGATCCACGGTTCCCCACGATGAACGTCTCGCATTCCCTCGCCGTGATTCTCGCCGTCCACCGCGCCTTCGGAGTGAGAACCGGGGACAGACCACGGTTTCCGGAAGCTTCGGCCTCGCAAGAAGGTGCTCCTGGAAACCGTGGTCTGTCCCCCGAGCTCGCTCCCTCGCGCGAGGTCGAGGCCGCCGTCGAACACTGGGACCGCGCGCTCGAAGCGATCGGGTTCTACGACACGGGGCACCGCGAGCGATCGCTGCGCGACTGGCGTCGCATCGTCGCGGCGCGACCGCTCTCGCCCCGCGAGGTCGCGATGCTGCGCGGCGTCGCCAACCGGATCCTCGTGTCCCTCAGGAGAAGCGAATAGCTCCGGCTCTCGTGGGGTCGGGTCTCCACCTGCCACTTTGCTTCGCAAAAATGGCAAGCGCAGCGGGTCGATTTCAGGACGCCCGCGGCGCGTGGAGACCTGGGACCTTACACGAGCTCTGCTTCGCTGAAGAAGAACGCGACCTCTTTCGCGGCGTTCTCCGACGAGTCGCTGCCGTGGATCGCGTTGCGTTCGATGTCCGTTCCGTAGAGGTTGCGCAGGGTCCCCCGCTCCGCCTTCTTCGAATCGGTGGCGCCCATGGTGCTGCGCAGGTGGGCGACGGCGTTTTCGCGCTCGAGGGCGACCGGCACGACCGGGCCTTCCGTCATGAACCGGATGAGTCCTTCGAAGAAGGGGCGGTCGCGGTGGACGGCGTAGAACGCGCGTGCCTGTTCCACGGAGAGCCGGATCCGTTTGATGCCGGCCAGCCGGAAGCCTTCCTCCTCGAGGCAGGCGAGGATCGCGCCCGTCCTTCCGGCTGAGACGGAGTCGGGCTTCAGGATGGCGAGAGTCCGCTCGGTCACTAGAACTCCTTCACGACGATCGGAAGTCGATCCTGCGTGGCGACGCCGGCGCGCGCGAGCGCTTCGAGAAGCTCCCGCGGCCGCTGCGAGCCGACGAGGAGCGTCGTCCCGTCGGCGCGGGTCAGCAGAACGCCCTGCCGGCCCCGCGCGGAAAGCGCCCGGCGCCGACGGGAGCCGCGAATGCCCCAGCCGCCGTACTCGCGCACGGGGGCGTACTCGATGGCTTCCGCCAGGGCGATCTCGGATAAGGAAAGGCGGGTCTTGTAGAGAAACCCGTACCGCACGTCGAGCGCGTCGGAGGTGACGGTCGTCGACAGGCGAAGCGAGAGGAGCGCTGCGAGGAGCACGACCACCGCGAGCATGACCGCGACGGCCCACGGCGAAAAGCTCTGGGTCTCGTGATAGAGGACCGGCCCGTTCATCGCCCGAGAACTTGTTTCATGCGGACGCCGATGTCCGCCGGCGACCGGACGACGTGGATGTTCGCCGCTTCGAGCGCCCGGATCTTTTCCGCCGCGGTCCCGCGTCCGCCCGCGATGATCGCCCCGGCGTGTCCCATTCGCCGGCCGGGAGGAGCCGTCTGACCGGCGATGAAGGCGACGACCGGCTTCTTGAAGTGGCCGGCGACGAAACACGCCGCTTCTTCCTCCGCCATTCCGCCGATCTCGCCGATGAGCACGACCGCGTCGGTATTCGCGTCCTCCGAGAAAGCCCGCAGACAGTCGACGAAGCTCGTTCCGTTCACCGGATCGCCGCCGATGCCGATCACCGTGGATTGGCCGAGTCCGAGCCCCGTCAACTGATCGACCGCCTCGTAGGTGAGCGTTCCGGAGCGCGAAACGACGCCGATCCGGCCGGGCCTGTGGATGCGTCCGGGCATGATTCCCAGCTTGCACTCGCCCGGGGTGATGATGCCCGGACAGTTCGGTCCCACGAGGCGCACCGCCGTCCCCGAGGCTGTCTTATCACCCAGAAACTCTTTGACCCGGAGCATGTCGTTCGTCGGGATCCCCTCGGTGATGCAGACGATCATGGCGACCCCTGCGTCCGCGGATTCCACGATCGCATCGGCCGCGAACGGCGGGGGCACGAAGATCATCGACGCGTTCGCTCCCGTCGCCTCGACGGCCCGGGCGACCGTATCGAAGACGGGGATTCCCTCGTGGGTCGTGCCGCCCTTTCCGGGCGTCACGCCCGCGACGACCTGCGTGCCGTACTCCCGGCACGCGAGCGCGTGGAACGTGCCCTCGCGGCCAGTGAGGCCCTGGACGAGCAGGCGCGTCTCGCGCCCGACCCAGATGCTCACCGGCTCGCGCCGTCCGTCATCACCGGGATGCCCGTCAGATCCGAGAGCGTCTCGGAGAGCCATTCCCCGAGGTCGCGCCAGGATGGAACGAGGAGGAACGCCGCCGCTCCCACGACGAGTGCCGCGGCCCCCGTCTGCCACACCCGCCGCCCCTCGCGCTCGGGCTCGTGTCCCATCGCCGCCCGCCCGGCGCGCGAGAGAAAGAGCGGCAGGAGGAAGAAGAAGACGACCAGCGTTGCCCATCCGGCAAGAAGGCGCGGGTTCGCGGCGAGCTTCGGCCAGCCCCGCCACGTCGCGACGAGCAGGCCGACGAAGACCGGCCACAGAAAGAAGCCGAACGATTTCAGCACGTAGCCGCCGACGTGTTTCTTCACCGCCGCGCTCCGGCCGTTGCCGCCTCGACCGCCTTCCGGGCCGCGTCGGCGAGGCCTTCCGCGGGAGTCACCGTGAGCCCGGACTCCGAAAGGATGCGCTTGCCCTCGTCGACGTTCGTCCCTTCGAGCCGGACGACCACGGGGAGCGCGAGCCCCATCTCCCGCACGGCCGCGACGACCCCTTTGGCGATAATGTCGCAGCGCATGATGCCGCCGAAGATGTTGATGAGGATCGCGCGCACGTTCGGGTCCGAAAGGATGATGCGGAATGCGTTCTTGACCTGCTCCTCGTTGGCGCCGCCGCCCACGTCGAGGAAGTTCGCCGGCTCGCCTCCCGCGAGCTTGACGAGGTCCATCGTGGCCATCGCGAGCCCCGCGCCGTTGACCATACACCCGACGTTGCCGTCGAGCTTGATGTAGTTCAGGCCGTACTTCGAGGCATCGACCTCGAGAGGATCCTCCTCCCCGAGGTCGCGCATCTGGCGGATCTCGGGATGTCGGAAGAGCGCGTTGTCGTCGAAGTTCATTTTCGCGTCGAGTGCGAGCACCTGACCCGAGCGCGTGACCACGAGCGGATTGATCTCCGCGAGCGAGGCGTCGGTTTCGACGTAGGTGCGGAAGAGCGCCTGGATCAGCGCGACCCCCTGCTTGAAGGCATCTCCGCTCAAACCGAGCTCGAATGCGAGCCGCCGCGCCTGAAAAGGAAAGATCCCGAGGGCGGGATCGATCGGCTCGCGCACGACCGCTTTCGGATCGCGGGCGGCGACCTCCTCGATCTCCATTCCGCCGGACTTCGAGGCAATCACCGTCGGCCGCGCCCGCTCGCGGTCGAGCGTCACGGCCATGTAGAGCTCGCAGTCCGCCTCCAGAGCCTCCTCGACGAGGACTTTTCGCACGACGCGCCCCTCCGGGCCCGTCTGCGGGGTGATCAGGGTCATTCCGAGGATCGCTTTCGCGTGCTCGAACGCTTCGTCGTCGTCCTTCGCGACCCGGATTCCGCCCCCCTTCCCCCGGCCGCCGGCGTGAATCTGCGCCTTGATGACGACGCGACCGCCGAGGCGCTTCGCGATCTCGCGAGCCTCGGCCGGACCGTCCGCAAACTCCCCCCGCGGCACCGCGACTCCGTACTTCGCGAACAGGCTCTTCGCCTGGTACTCGTGGACCTTCACTTCGCCTCGGTCCGGGTCAGGTCTTTACTGATCACCGGGCGAGCTGATTTCGCCGCAGCGGTCTTGCCCCATCGCGTGGCGATGTGGCAAGTGGAGACCTGACCCCCTTGCCCGTTCCTGCTCAAACCGTGAGGATGCGGAAGAGCTCGCGGACCGAATCCGCCGAGCGCCCGAGCGCCGCCTTTTCGTCGGGCTCGAGCTCGATCTCGAGGATCTGCTCGACCCCGCTCCGGCCGACCTTGACCGGCACGCCGAGGTAGACGCCGGACATGCCGTACTCCCCCTCGAGATACGCCGCGCAGGGAAGAATCT
>DASUAD010000656.1:0-4611 GCA_035763965.1 Thermoanaerobaculia bacterium
ACACGCACAGCCTCGTGGCGTCAGTCGTCTGGGCGATGGCCGCCACCGCCGCATGCCGGTCACGCCCGAAATTCCGCGTCGGGTCCGCGGCGGTATGGGTCGGAATCGCGGTCTTCTCACACTGGATCCTCGACCTGCTGGTTCACCGACCCGATCTCCCACTGTACGACGACGTGATGAAGATGGGCTTCGGACTCTGGAACTACCCGGCGGTCGCATTCGGGCTCGAGGCCGTCCTGCTCTTCGGAGGGATGGCCCTGTACTTGAGGCGGACGACGGCGTCGAGTCCTCTGGGTCGCTTCGGTCCGCCGGCTTTCGGTGTTGTGATGTTCGCGATTCAGGCATACGTCTTCTTCGGTCCGCCGCCGACTTCGCCGGCCGCTTTCGCCGTCACCGCTCTCCTTTTCTACGTCGTTTTCGCCGCGGTCGCGCGGTGGCTCGATCGGCAGCGACTGCCCGCCGGCGCCTAGAGTCGCCCTGGCCTCCGTACTCTCCCACCCCGCCGTCCCTCTCGCGCTCGGATTGGCTCTGGGCCCGGACAGAGTTCCACCCGCTCTCGTCGTCCTGGGATGTGTGGCGAGCATCCTCCCGGACGTCGACTCCCTGGGCTTCGCGGCCGGGGTGCCGTACGGCCACCCGCTCGGGCATCGCAGCGTCACGCACTCGCTCTCTTTCGCGGCGGTCGTCGCGGCGCTCGTGATCCCTTACGCGCGGCGCCTTGGCGTGTCTCCCTCGCTCGCGCTCGGGTTCCTGCTCGTCAGCATCGCTTCTCACGGAGTCCTCGACGCGATGACCTCGGGCGGACTCGGCGTCGCGTTTCTGAGCCCCTTTTCGAACGAGCGTTACTTCCTGCCGTGGCGCGTGATTCTCGTGTCTCCGATCGGGATCGGGCCTTTCCTTTCGAGACAAGGTCTGCAGGTCTTGAAGTCCGAGGCCGTCTGGATCTGGGGGCCGTCCGCGCTCTTCGCGGCGCTGGGCGTGGTGATGCGACGCTTCGCGCGATTCGGCTGATTCGCGCGCCTCTGGCATCTAAGATGCGGAGACTCGAGTCAAGGAGGTACGAGATGGCCCGATACGGAAAGAAAGCTTCCGAGCAGGTCGAGAAGGCGATGCACGAGCGCAAACGAGGAACGCTCAGGAGCGGCCGGTCCGGCAAGAAAGTGACGAGCCGCAAGCAGGCCATCGCGATCGGTCTGTCGGAAGCCCGGCGCGCGGGCGGCAAGGTGCCGCGCAAGAAGTCCTCGTCGAAGAAGAAGTAGCCGCGGAAGCGGTCCCGCCGGGCGGCGGCAGTCTTCTACGGCCGCCGCCGGACCTGCACGGGAAAGCGGAGCGGAAGCTCGCCGCGCTTCTCCGCCCGCAGCGGACGAGCTCCGGAAGTTCCCTAGTTTTTCTTTTCGCTCCAGGTCTTCTTCGTGTTCCGGATCTCCTCGAGAAGCGCGGCCGACGTGTCCGCCTTCGCCGCGGCGAGCGCCCTGTCGAGCTCCGCGATGGCTTCCTTCGTCCTGCCGGTCGCATCGTAGTACCGCGCCTTCGCATAGTGCGTCGCCGGCGCCGGGTTGACTGCAATCGCTTTGTCCAGCCACGCGCCGGCCTCGTCCAGGTAGATCTTGTTCTGAACCAGGTAGTTTCCGGCGCGGTAGTACGGCTGCCATTCGTCCGGCTTCGCCTTCGCGATGCTGTCGCGCAGCATCCCCACGACCTTCGTGTTCGTGTCGACCGCGTTCTTGATCGTAAAGGGTATCTGCAGGTTCTCCCACGCGAGCGCGACGCGCGCGGAGTTGTTCGACAGGTCCTCGAAGCGGAACTGCATCCACTCCTGTGGCGGCCCGGGCATCGGCGTGACCTTCACGCGCACGGCGTCCTTCGCGGCGTCGTAACTGTACGAGCCCCACTGGTTCGATTCCTTGTTGATGATGAGCGTCCACTCCTTCTCGCCGGGAATCGTATGGAGGGAATAGGTGCCTGCGGGGAGCGGCTGGCCCTCGACGAGGACGTCCTCGCTGAACTGGATCGTCGTGGCGGCGTTGGCCCCGGTGCGCCAGACGCTTCCGTAGGGGACGAGGCCGCCCCAGATCTTCCGGCCTTTGACGCCCGGCCGGCTGTACGTGATCGTCACGTCGTTCAGGCCGATCGTCTGCTTGACGGAAGCGCCCTGGCTCACCTGCGGTAACCGCACGGGCTGCGGCTGCGGCGGTGCCGGGGTCTGGGGTTGCTGGGCCGCGGCAAGGGAGGCCGCGAGCGCGCACGTCGCCGCGGCGAAAGCGAGTTTCGATCCTCTGGTCATCCTTTTTCCCTCCATCTCGTGATTCCTCGCCGCGTTGCGGCTCGGAATGACAACAAAACCGCCGCGGCCCGAACGACGACACAGCCGACGCGGCACGGAACGACCGTGAAAGCCTACGATATCGCCGGGAAATCCTCTTCCCGGTAGATCCACGCACCGACGGTCGTCGCGATCATCACCTCGACGAGCGACCAGACCGTCATCAACCTCACCAGGCGCGCCGGGAAGAGTCCGATGCTTCCGATCGCGAACGCGAACGTGACCGTCGAGAAACACCAAACGGCGAGCGCGGTCCGGATCGCGGTCTTCGGTCCCGGCCCGTACCGCGAGCGAATCGCCGCGTAGAGCCAGATCGTGAGGATGCCGATCACGAAGCTCCAGACGATCGGAAGGAATGCCGCCGGTCCCGGCTTCATGCTCACGCCGAGACTCTGGAGCGCGGCTTCCCACTCCGCCCGCATGAGGAAACCGAAGACGCCCTCGAGAGCATTGACGATGAGCGCGGCGACGATCCCACCCAGGACGACCCGCTTCCCGTTGATCGGTCTCATGGCGGCGTACCTTATCAGCGCGCCGGATAGAATCCCGGCGCTGCCGTGACGGACTTCCTGGAGCGGAAGGTGGGCCCCGTGACGGTGCGGATCGACCGCACCACGTGCATCGGGACCGCCAACTGCACGAAGGTGGCGCCGGAGATTTTCGTTCTCGACGACGAGCGAATCGTCACGTTCCGGGAACCTCCGGACGAGGCGCCGCCCGAGCGCGTCGTGGACGCCTGCGACGTCTGTCCGGTCGATGCGCTCGGGGCCTTCGACGAAGATGGACGACCCTTCGAACGCTGACGCCCCTCCGGCCCCGGCCAGCGTCCGGGCGGCGACGGAGTCCGACGTCGACGCGATTTTCCGCGTCCACAGCGAGTCGATCCGAGTCCTGTGCCGCGAGCGTTACGGCGAGCGCGAGATCGCGGCGTGGATCGCCTTCCGGCCCCCGGAGGCGTATCGCCAGGCGTTCGCGTCGCGGGAACTCTTCGTCGCCGAGTGGCAGGGAGAGGTCGTCGGCTTCGGACAGCTCGATCCGCGCCGCGGCGAGATCGAGGCGTGCTACGTGGCGCCCGGAGCGGTCGGCTCGGGCGTCGGCGCCGCGCTGCTCCGCCGGATGGAGAGCGAAGCGCGTCAGCGGGGACACTCGATCGTGCGCCTGAATGCGACGCTGAACGCCGAGCCTTTCTACGCACGGATGGGCTATCGCTGGCTCGGCCGGGCCACCCACCGCGTTGCCGAGGACGTGCTGCTCGACTGCGTGCGGATGGAGAAAGCGCTGTAGGCGGATGGGGGAGAGTGCGCTCGGGCTCGACCGGTTGACGTTTCGGTTCTGGCTGCTTGGTCTCGCACAGGCGGCGCACTCGATGGAGGAGATGCGGGCGAGGCTCTACGACTTCTTCTGGACGGCGACCGGCCGGATGCACGAAATCGCCCCGTCCATCCCGCAGACGCGCATGACCGCCCAGACGTTCGCGCTGCTCAACATGTCGTTCATCACGATTCTGCTGGGCGCGGTGCCCTTCGTCCGGGCGCGGAAGGCCCCGGCGATCTTCTTCGCGGGGCTCGCCGGAGTGATCGAGGTGTTGAACGGCATCGGTCACACCGCGGGTGCGATCTGGTTCCGCGGCTACGTTCCCGGCGTCGCGACGGCGCCGCTCCTCTTCGTGACGGGAGTGCTGGTTCTCACGGAGTTGTGGCGCGCGCCACGGGAGACGCCCCTCACCCCGACCCTCTCCCCGCAGGCGGGGAGAGGGAGTAAGGCAGTGCTCTCGGCGGGCGGGGAGAGGGAGTAGCGAAGTGATCGGGCTCGATCGCATTCGCGCGGCGGCGAAAAAGCTCGCTGGAAAGGTGCACCGGACTCCGCTGCTCTCAGCGAGCGGGCTCGGCGCGCGGGCCGGGGTCCGGCTATTCGTGAAGTGCGAAAACCTTCAGAAGACCGGCTCCTTCAAGCCGCGGGGCGCCTTGAACAAGATCCTGGCGCTGTCGCCGGAGGAGCGCGCGCGGGGGCTCGTGACCGTGTCCGCGGGCAACCACGCACAGGCGGTCGCGTGGGCCGCGCGGATCGCAGGCGCCGCGTGCACGGTCGTCATGCCCACCGCCGCCCCGGCGTCGAAGATCGAGGCGACCCGCGGCTACGGCGCCGAAATCGTCCTCCACGACGACCGGGCGACGCTCTTCGACAGGCTCGCGGAAGTGCGGGACGCGCGGGGTCTCTCGTTCGTGCATCCGTTCGACGATCCCGACATCGCCGCGGGCGCCGGAACGACGGGACTCGAAATCCTGGAG
>DASUAD010000657.1:0-2873 GCA_035763965.1 Thermoanaerobaculia bacterium
TTGCCACTTTGCTCGGCAAAGTGGCAAGGCCGTCGAACCGGTCGCGCCGATCCGGCGGTTGGTGGAGACCTGACCCCTACAGCAGCCATGCGTACCCGAGCTTCACGAAAACGGTCCGGTTGACCTGCTTCAGATCGATCCGCTCGTCGCCGAGACGCGTGTCCGAGTAGCCGACGAAGAACACGGTCCGGGGCTCGTCCTTAAGGCGGAGGGCCCTATCGGTCCAGGATTTCCTCGATGAATGCGAGCGCCCGCGGGTCTTTCGACTGGCCGAGCCAGAAGATCGCCTGCCTGCGGACCTCGGGGTTCCGGTTGGTGCGCGCCACGCGGATCAACTCCGTGACCGCTTCATCGCGCGGGAGCTGGGACAGTGCAAAGACCGCCTTCTTCTTGACGTCCTCATCGGGGTCGTCGCGGATCGCGTTCTGGATGGTCTCCGCGGCGCGGTCGGCCGCCTTTTGCGCCAGCCAGAACAGAGCCTGACCGCGCACGCCGCCGTCCGGGTCCTCCTTCGCCATTGCGATCAGCTCCGCGACCGCTTCGGGAACCGGGCTCTGCGAGAAGCAGAAGGTGAGATGCCGCCGGAACTCCGGGTCGGGGTCCGATCGTGAGCTTCGGAGAGCCTCGAAACCGCGGCGTCCGCGAGAGTTTCCGAGCCAGAACGCCGCCTGCTTGCGCACCTCGATCGGCTGGCCCGGAGCGAGAAAGTCCATGAGAACGCCGGCCGCCGCCGGCGCCGCATGCGCCGCGATCGCGGCCAGCGCTTCGCCCGCGCGGTTGCGGTCGTACCCGCGCTTCGCGAAAGGGGCGACGAGAGAACGGAGGAACGTCAGGCTCTCGGACGGGGAGACCCCGGTCAGCCACATGAACGGTTTTCCCCCGGCGTCGATCCCGCAGTCCTCCGACAGGGCGCGCACCCGGTCGACCCCGCCTTCCGCGACCCGGATGAGAACGAAGAAGCGCGACCGCTCGAGCTCGACCGACCGGTCGCCGGGAGAGTCGATCGAAAACGCGCCCTCCTGCTCGAGACGGCATCCGCCGCAGCAGAGCCGATCGCCGTCCCTGCGGCGCGACGAACGCAGCGACTGGAAGCAGCACATCTGCCGGTCGCCGTCGACGACGTCCTGCTCGTAACCGAGCCAGGAGACGGCTCCCGACCGGCCCGCGGTCTCGACTTCCTCCCGGAGACCGCCGGAAGCGAGAGCGCGCGAGGTCACCTGCGCGTTCTGGAGCTTCGCCGGCGGCGGAGCGCTCGCCTGGGCCTGGAGCAGGATCGGAAGGACGAGCGCGATCATGGCGGTCAGTTCGTTTCGATCGAGACCGGCCCGTTCCGCGTCGAAAGACGGACGACGGGCTCGAGGTCACCGAACTCGATCCGCCGGCCGTCGTCGTCGAAGGTGCGGCGCGCCGCGCGGCAGGAGGACGGGCAGGAGACCGGCCCGTGGCCGAGCGACTCCACGACGACGCCGGATCGGTACGTTTCCGGCAGCCTCAAGTTCAGCGGCCCGTTGACGGCGCGGGCCTCGAGGCTGCCGTCCCTCCACCGGTCGCCCCGCAGCTCGACCGAGATAGGCCCGTTCTCGGTGTTCAGGCGAAATGCGCCCGAGCTTCCGGAGATCGAGATCGGACCGTTTACCGCGCGAGCGTCGCCGGAGCCGGTGCAGTCGTCGATCGAGACCGGCCCATTGGTCGCGCTCGCGTGAATTTCCCCCGACGAGGTCGAGATCTCGATCGGCCCGTTGACCGTGCGGGCGGCGACCGGTCCGGAGGTTTCTTCGACCCCGATCGAGCCGTTCTTCGCGGCCAGGTCGAGCGCGGCTTTCCGGGGCGCTTTCACGATGAGGAAGACCAGCCAGTCCTCTCCGCGCGGCCCGACGACGCCGAGGCCGGAGCCTTCCTGCGAGATGCGGATCGCAGCCAGCGAACGGGCGTCGCGGGCCGCCTTGCACGCCGTGACTGCGAACTCGTTGCGGTCCCAGCCGCTCACTCGGATGGCCGAGTTCGCCGGCAGGTCGACGCGGAACGGGCCCGCGCCGCCCGGAAGCGTAAAGGAGTCTTCGGCGCGCTCCGCTTCGCGGAAGTCGAATGTGATCCGGACGTCGCCGCAGGACTCGACCTGCCGGCCCGAGTCGATGGAGACGTTCGTCGAACCGTGCGCGAGCGCGGAAGCTGCGAGCGCGAGAGAGAAGACGACGGATGAGACGACGGTCTTGACCATGTCATTGCCCCTTTCAGTCTTCTTTGAGGAACTGCATCAGGTAATCGGTCGCCTCTTTGTTGTTCATGACCGAAAGCTTCTGGAGCGCTTCCCCGCGGAGCTCCCGGTCCTTCTCGGTCTTCGCGATCTCGATCAGGGCCTTCGCGTTCCCCTGGACGAAGAACGCCTGGATCACCTGCTCGCGGATCTCGGCGTCCGCCGGGCCGCGGTAGATCTCCCAGAGCGCCGGGGCGGTGCGCGCTCCCATGACGCCGAGCTTCTGGATCGCCTCGAGCTTCAGCTCGCGGTCCGATTCGGTCCGTGCGAGCTCGAGGATGTGGTCCATGTCGCCCGCGATGAAGAGTCCCTGGATGATCTCTTCCTTGACGTCGCGGGATTTCTCCGCCCGGTAGAGCTGCCAGAGCTCCGCGCGCGCCCCCATCACCCCGAGCTGGTGCGCGGCCTCTCCCCGCAGTTCGGCCGACTTCTCGTTTCGAGCGGCGTCGAGCACGCGCTCCCGGTCGCCCGCGATCATGAAGGCGTGGAGGATCTGCTCCTTCACCTCGGAGCTCGTCGTGCTCCGGTAGATCTCGTCCAGGAGCTGGCGGTTCTGCTTACCGCCGAAGACGCCGAGATAGTGGATCGCCTTCTCCTGGAGCTCGGGATGAGAGCCGCC
>DASUAD010000658.1:0-6705 GCA_035763965.1 Thermoanaerobaculia bacterium
GGCGGATGAAGCTTGATTGCGCCGAGGCGGTGGACGTCGAGAAGCTTCTTCATGTCTCCCGCCACGTCGCGGGAGTGCCTCGGGTGGATTCCTCCGATCGGGACGAGCCGATCGCGATGGACGCCGACGTAGCGGGCGATCCAGGGGTTCACGAGGTCGGTGATTCCGGTGACTTCCGGGGCCACCGAGTTGACGAGGGCCGCCCGTTCGATCCTCTGGGCGTCCATCGCCTTCACGAGGGCGTCGGACGACCGATGCACGCCCTCGAGAAGCTGGAGGTCGTCCCGCCCGCCCATCATGACGCGGCGGGCTTCGTCCTTCATCTGGTCATACGGGCCGACATGGATGTGTGCGTCGAAGACGGGAAACGCGGGGGACACGCCCGGGATGATAGCGGAGCGAACCCGCTCGCACGGTCCGTGAACGTCTCCTCGTGCCGCGTGCCGGCTCCGCGACCGGGGGGCGTCGGCCTTTCGGCTCTCGCGGCGCTAAGATGGCGCCGACCGACGCTTCGGGAGGAAATGGAGGTCGTCTGCGCTCATGCGAACCCTTTTCCTGCCTCCGACCTACCAGGACTCCGCGGAATCCGGCCGGCTCATCCTGCGGGATGGATCGACCGCGTTCATCCGTGTGTCGGAGCCAGCCGATCGAGATGCGCTGCGGGAGTTCTTTCACCAGCTCTCGCCGCTCTCGAAGCGGCGCCGGTTCTTTTCGAGCGGCGATCCTGCGGAGACGCTGCTCGAGCGCCAGTGTGACTCGTCCAACCCCCGGTCGCAGCTGACGCTGATCGTGAACCGCATCGTCGGCGGCGAGTCACGGATCATCGCGACCGGCTCCTACGTCGCGCGAGACGAAACCACCGCGGAGGTCGCCTTCGCGGTCGACGACGAGTTTCAGGGAAAGGGCCTGGGAGGACTCCTTCTCGAGCGCCTGGCCCTCCTCGCGGCCCGGCACGGCTTCCTGCGCTTCTGGGCCCTGACGCGCGTCGAGAACCAGCTGATGCTCGAGACGTTCCGCCAGTCGGGTTTCCCGCTCCACTCGAAAGTCGATGACGAATGCGTCGAGATCGACTTTTCCGTCGCCCCGAGCGAGGACAGCGTCAGCCGCTCGGAGTTGCGGGACCGGGTCTTCACGACCGCCTCGCTCCGCCCGTTTTTCCGACCGCGGTCCATCGCGTTCGTCGGAGCGTCCCGCGACGCGTCGAGCGTGGGGCGCCGCATTCTCGACGCGCTCTCCGCCGGAGGGTTCCACGGTCCGATCTATGCGGTGAACCCGAACACGAACCGCATCGGATCGTTCGAGACCTACCCGTCGGTTCGCGCGATCCCGCCGGGAACCGATCTGGCCATCGTGGCGATCCCGCGGGACGCGGTCCTCACGGCCGTAGACGACTGCGCGGCCGCAGGTATCCGGGCTCTCGTCGTCATCACGGCGGGTTTCGCCGACGCCGACGGGGAGGGGCGCGCGCTTCAGGTGAAACTCCTGGAGCGGGTGCGGGGCCACGGGATGCGCATGGTCGGCCCCAACTCGATGGGACTCTTGAACACCGATCCGGACGTCCGCCTGAACGCCTCCCTCTTTCACACGCTGCCGCCGCATGGAGGCGTCGCGATGTCCTCGCCGAGCGGCGCGCTGGGCCTGGCCATGCTCGCCCTGGCGCAGCACCGCCAGCTCGGGGTCTCCACCTTCGTCAACACCGGGAACAAGGCGGACGTCTCCGGCAACGACCTGCTGCAGTACTGGCAGGGCGACGAGGCAACGCGCGTCGTCCTTCTCTACGTGGAGTCGTTCGGGAACCCGCGCCGGTTCGCGCGGATCGCACGGCGCCTGAGCGGCTCCAAGCCGATCGTCGTCGTGAAGGCGGAACGCACCGCGGCGAGCCCGGAGGCGGCCCGGCCCGGCGTGCCGGTCGTCATGGCCCGCCACGACCCGGCGAATGCGCTCTTCCGGCAGACGGGCGTCGTCCGGGCCGAGACGCTGGACGAGATGTTCGATCTCGCCGCCGCGCTCGACAGCCAGCCGCTCCCGGCCGGCCGCCGCGTCGCGATTCTTTCGGACGGCGGCGGCCCCGGTGTCCTCTGTGCCGGCGCCTGCCACGCCGCGCGGCTGTCCGTGGCCGCGCTTTCCGATTCGACGACCGGGCGGCTCGCGGGCTTTCTCTCCTCTTCGACGACCATCGGCAATCCCCTGGAGCTCGCGTTCCCCTCGCCGCCGGACGCGTACGCTCGAGCGGCCGAGGCCCTCCTCTCCGCTCCCGAGGTGGATGCCCTGATCGCGATTCACACTCCCGTCGACCCGGACGGCTCGACAGCGATTCTGGAAGCGATGCGCCGGGGCGCGGCGGCAGGCCGCGCCGCCGGAGGCGCCGGCAAGCCGATCCTGGCGTGCCTGGTGGCGAGGGGCGGCGCCGGCGCGCCGATCGTGATCGCCGGCGAAACGATTCCGACGTACGCGTTCCCGGAATCGGCCGCGCGGGTGCTCGGGAAGGTGGCGGACTACGCGGAGTGGCGCGCAGGCCCGCGCGGGATCATCCCCGACTTCGACGACATCGAGCCCGGCTCCGCCCGCGCTGTCTGCCGAAAGGCGATCGAGGAACGCGGGCCCGGCTGGCTTTCGGCCGAAGAAGCGGGATCAGTCCTCGCCGCGATGCGCCTCGCACTCCTCACCGGATCGGTTGCCCGCTCGGCGGTTCACGCCGCGCAACTGGCCCGGAACATCGGATTCCCCGTCGTCGTCAAGCGGGCATCCCGCCGGAGCCTCCATCGCATGGAAAAAGGGTGGGTCCATTTGAACCTGGGCGACGAGGCCGCGGTCGAGAGAGCCTTCGAGGCGGTCCGCCGTTCGGTGGAAGCAGGCGACGGTTCGGGGGAGATGGAAGGAGTGCTCGTCCAGCCGATGGTCGAAAGCAACGCCGAAGTGATGGTGAGCATGCTCGAAGACCCGTCGTTCGGGCCGCTGATCGCGTTCGGGCTGGGCGGGGTCCCTGTCGAAATGATCGGGGACGTGGGCGTGCGCGTCACGCCGTTGACCGACCGCGCGGCGGCGGCCATGGTGCGGGAGATCCGCGGCTATCCTCTGCTCGAAGGGCAGCGGGGACACCCCCCCGCCGACATCCAGTCCATACACGACGTCCTGCTGCGCGTCTCCCGCCTGGTCGAGGAGGTACCGGAGATCGCGGAGCTCGTGTTGAGCCCGATCTTCGTGGGGCCTCCCGGCGAGGGATGTCGCATCGGAGACTCGCGCATTCGCGTGGCGCCCACGGGGAAGGGACGCGCGGACCGGTACACTATGGCGTCGCCTTCGGCCGCCCGGAGCGCGGCCGAAGCGTCCCCGGTCGAGGATACGATCGTCGAAGGAGCAACTCATGACCGAGACGGTTGACAATTCCTGGGTGTATCGGAGCATCGTCGAGGACAGCCCGGTGGCGATCCTGTTCGCGGATCGCGACGGGGTGATCCGCCTCTGGAACACGGGAGCCGAGGTCATGTTCGGTTACTCGCCCGAGGAAGCAATCGGACAATCGCTCGACCTGATCGTCCCGGAGCGCCAGAGAGCCCGGCACTGGGAAGGCTGGACAAGAGTCATGGAAACCGGGGTCACGAAGTACGGGCGTGACGTGCTGGCAGTGCCGGCCACGAAGAAGGACGGCTCGCGGATCTCCATCGAGTTCAACATCGTCCTCCTTCGCGCGGCGACCGGCGAGCTCCTGGGCGCCGCCGCCATGATCCAGGACGTCAGCGTCCGGTGGCAGAAGCAGAAGGAAATGAACGCGCGCATCGCGATGCTCGAGGCCAAAGTGGCGGAAGTCGCGAAGACCGGCTGACGAGCGAACCGGCACACGGGTCGGAGGCGAGGCGTTTTCTCGGGAGTGTTGAGATGGAGTTTCGGCGAGTCGAAGACCTGACCGCTCCGGACGGCCATTCCGTTCCCGCCTACCTCTTCTCGTCCGCTTCCCCTCGAGGCGGCGCCGTCGTCTGCCACGGCTACGGCGGTTCGAAGGACCAGATGCTCGGCATCGGCGCGGTCGTCGCGGAGAAAGGAGCGGCCGCGCTCGTCATCGACCTTTGCGGGCACGGCGAGAACATGGCGCCGATCGGCCCGGGAATGCGCGACGAGCTGGAAGCTGCCGTCGCTTTTGCCCGCCGATTCGGCAGGACTGCGGTGATCGGACACAGCCTGGGAGGGAGGCTGGCGCTCATGTCGTCCGCGGACGTGATGGTGGCGATGTCGCCGTCCGTCATGGTGCAGATGTCTCCCCAGGGCAAGTGGATGTTCGAGAATCTCCCGAACCCCGGAGTCCGCGAGCCCTACTCGACGTACGTCCTCGACCTGCTCGAGAGCCTGGGGCCTGTTCCGCCCCACAGCCGCCCTTGCCTCCTCGTCTACTCCGAGCGCGACATCCAGACACTTCTGGACGGCGCTACGGCCCTCCAGGAGCAGCTCCCTCGGGCCGAGAAACGTCTCGTTTCCGCCAACATCCGCCCGGACGTTCAACACGAAAGCGGCTTGATCCGCTACCTTCCGCGATGGTTCAATCACCTCGAGCTCCGTTTCAACTCCTCGGCCCTCGAAACCGTCAGCAACTGGGTGGTCGATCACCTCGCAAGGGCCGGATGACATCGACCGTGTGCTAGGCTCGGAAAAAGTCGGGAGCGAGAGAATGCAGTGGGAGTACTTCGATCGGATGGTCATCTTCAGCGATGCGGAAGGGGGGTTGGTGAGCGGGCTCGACGACTGGATCAACGGCGTCGGCACGGAAGGCTGGGAGCTCGTCTCCTCGGCCCCGCTCATCGCTCCGAACAAAGACGGAATCGCCTACGGCACGATCGGCCTGCACCTGATCTTCAAGAGACCCGTGGTGACCCCGCAGGCGACGTGAACGCGCCATGGCCGGGTTGAAGGGCCCGGCGCTGATCGAGAGCCGCTACGGCCCTCTCGGTAGCGGCGGCCAGAACCTGACGATCCGGGACGTCGTCTACTCCGTCTCCGAACTGCTCGTCCGGATGGGCCTCAACTTCGACGACAGTCGGGCAATCGACGCATCGACGCTCGCGGAAGGGCGCTATGTCTTCCGTTACTACGACGGACAGGACCAGCGCGTGGTCGCCCTCGAGTTCGATGCCGACTTTCAGTGTCTCGGCGAGGTGCGTGCTCAGTTTCCGGAGTGGATCGGAGACAAGGAGTATTACCCGCAGTACTGCGGACACTGACGGGCCCTGCCGGCGACGGATGCCGGTCCGCTCGAGCCAACAGCGGGAGTGATCCCGGGAAGGTGGTGACGAGATGAGTTACGAGAATCTCTGCTTCGAGACCGACGGCTCCATCGCCGTCGTGACGCTGAACCGCCCGAACAGCCGCAACGCTTTGTCGCTGAATCTCATGCGCGAGCTCCTGGACTGCTTCGGGCGGATCGGAGGAGACGGAGAGCTCCGCGCCGTCATCCTCGCGGCCGCGGGGAAGGTCTTCAGCTCCGGGCACGATCTGAAGGAGCTGATCGGCCGGGATCTGAACGATTACCGCCAGATCTTCGACGTCTGCGCGGAGCTGATGACGAGGATCCAGTCGATCCCGCAGCCCGTCATCGCCGAGGTCCAGGGCCCGGCCACGGCGGCGGGGTGTCAGCTCGTTGCGACCTGCGACCTGGCACTGGCGGCCGAGGACGCCTGGTTCGCCACTCCGGGGGTGAAGACCGGGCTCTTCTGCACGACGCCGATGGTTGCGTTGAGCCGTGCGGTGGGCCGCAAGCGCGCCCTCCAGATGCTCCTTTCCGGGGAGCGGATCGATGCGAGGACCGCAAGCGAGTGGGGGCTGATCAACTCCGTCGTCCCCGCCGGCGAGCTGCGCGAGGAGACCCGCAAGCTCGCGCTGCGAATCGGGGAGGCGAGCCCCCTCACCCTGGCGATCGGAAAGCAGGCGTTCTACGCACAGATCGATCTCGATCAGCCGAAAGCGTATGCGTACGCCAAGGAGATCATGTCGATGAACTCCATGGCGGTCGACGCCCAGGAGGGCATCTCCGCATTCCTCGGGAAGAGAACGGCCTGCTGGACGGGCAGATAGAAAGGAGAACGGAATGATCACGTTCGAGTACCGATTCGACGTCCTGCCGGGGAAGCTGGAGGAATACGAGGACTACCGCAAGGGGACGGGAAGGAACATCTGGCTGAAATTTCCGGGCGTCAAGGCGGTCCGCATGTACAGGAGCCTGCTCGGGGGATCCTCCCCGCAGAGGGTCGTCCAGGTCGACCTGGAGAACCTCGGTGCTCTCGAGGAGATCCTTGCCGATCCGGAGTTCCGGAAAGCGAAGCACCACTTTCACGGACTGGTCACCCACGTCACCGACTCCCTGCTCATCGAGGTGAGCGATCGAACGAAGTAGGACTCGTCCGGGGGGCGCTACCGCCGCGGGCGCCGCCCGCCCGAAGAGAGCGCCTTGATGACGGCACCCCAGTTGTCGAACCAGGTCTCGAACGCGGCGCGCAACTGGGTGCGTCCCTGCTCGTCGGCCGCCGCGCGCAGCGCCTCGACGACGGCCGCCGTCGATGGCCGGAGGCGGCGCTCGCCGAGCGGGGTGAGCTTCACGTAGACGAAGCGTCGGTCTTTCGACGAGCGTCTGGTGCGCACGAGCCCCGCGCGCTCCATTCGACGCACGAGGGCCGAGGTCGTGTTCATCGTGGCGAAGGTCTGGCGCGCCAGATCGCCGAT
>DASUAD010000659.1:0-2132 GCA_035763965.1 Thermoanaerobaculia bacterium
GACTCGGGTGCGGGACGCCCACGAGCTGAACGAACGTCTTCGCGGGCGCGATCCGACCGGCGAAGGTCTCTTCTCGCAGCGCGTCGCCGGCGACCGCCAGCGCCCCCGGCGGCACCTTTCCTTCGGAGCCCGGGCGGACGAGGACCGCGACGGAGTGACCGCGCACGAGAAGCTCGGCGACGAGCGGGCGGCCGAGGTAGCCCGTCCCTCCGGTCACGAAAACATCCACGACCGAGAGATTACTGAAGCAAATTGCTCAGGCTGGCGCGCTCCTTGAAGAAGGGGAGCCCGAATGGCAGTCTCGCTCAAGCCGGCGCACCTCAAGCGGTACAAGGACATCGCCGTCCTCCTCGTGAAGTACGGTCGCGGCGATCTCGCGAAACGCATGGAGTTGGACGAGGACGTTCCGCGCCCCTCCGACGAGAAGGGCCGCGCTCCCCGGGCGGAGGAGCTCGCGAAGGACCTCGAGAAGCTCGGTCCCACGTTCATCAAGCTCGGCCAGCTCCTTTCGACGCGCGCGGACGTGCTCCCCGTGGCGTACATCGAGGCGCTCGCGCGACTCCAGGACGACGTCGAGCCTTTCCCGTTCGCGGACGTCGAACGAATCGTCGCCGAGGAGCTCGGGGTGCGGGTCTCCAAAGCGTTCGCCGATTTCGAAGCCGCGCCGCTCGCCGCCGCGTCGCTCGGGCAGGTCCATCGCGCCGTCCTGCGCGATGGACGCGTCGTCGCGGTCAAGGTCCAGCGGCCCGGGATTCGCGAGCAGATCGTGGACGATCTGGAGGCCTTTGCCGAGATCGCGCAGCTCCTGGACAGGCGTCTGGAGGCGGGACGTCTCTACCAGTTCGAAAAGATGGTCGACGAATTCCGCAAGTCGATCCTGCGGGAGCTCGACTATCGACGCGAAGCGCAGAACCTCGTGACGCTCGCTGAAAACCTGGCCGAGTTCGATCGGATCGTCGTGCCCTCTCCGGTTTCCGATTACACGACGGACCGGGTTCTGACGATGGATTTCGTGTTCGGCCAGAAGATCACCGCTCTTTCTCCGCTTCAGAGAATCGAGATCGACGGCGCACGACTTGCCGACGAGCTCCACCGCGCATACCTGAAGCAGATCCTGATCGACGGCTTCTTTCACGCCGACCCCCACCCCGGCAACGTGTTCCTGACCGACGATGGACGCCTCGCTCTCATCGACCTCGGGATGGTGGGATGGATCTCGTCGGGCATGCAGGAGCACCTCCTGAAGCTCCTCCTCGCGATCAGCGAGGGAAAAGGGGAAGAGGCGGCGGAGCGGGCGGCCCAGATCGGCGAGAAGCTCGAGACCTTCGACGAGACGGAGTTCCGGCGCCGCATCGCGGTGCTCGTCGGGGAATACGAGAACGCGCGACTTGCAGACATCCAGGTCGGCAAGGTCGTCATGGAGGTCTCACGGGTCTCCGCGGACGCCGGAATGCGCCTCCCGCCCGAGCTGACGATGCTCGGCAAGACACTCCTCCACCTGGACGAGATCGGCCGCATCCTCGATCCGACCTTCGACCCGAACGCTTCGGTGCGCAAGAACGCGGCGGAGCTGCTGCAGCGGAGGATGCGCAAGAGCGCGTCTCCGGCAAACCTGTACGCGAACCTCCTCGAAGCGAAGGATTTCGTCCAGAAGTTGCCCGGGCGCGTGAACAAGGTTCTCGACATCCTCGCGAACAACCAGCTCCGCCTGGACGTGGACGCCGTGGACGAGAGGCTGCTCATCGACGGACTCCACAAAATCGCGAATCGGATCTCGCTCGGATTGATCCTCGCCGCTCTCATCGTCGGCGCCGCCCTTCTCATGCAGGTCCCGACCCGTTTCCAGATCCTCGGATACCCCGGCCTCGCCATCCTGCTCTTTCTCGCCGCGGCGTTCGGAGGTGTCTGGCTCGTCGTCAGCATTCTCGTCAGGGACCGCGAGCCTCCCCGGAAGAAGCGGTAGTTCGAGCGCGGAGCTCCCGCAGGGACACGGGGCGAGCGTTGCTCTGCGCTAGAGTTACGCGCGGACAAATCCTGCATGGCCACTGCGCAACCGAGCGAGGCGCGATCTCTGCATCCGGCGACGGTCGTACCGGCGGCGGACGCGCCGCGCATCCACCCGATCGTCAGGA
>DASUAD010000660.1:0-2678 GCA_035763965.1 Thermoanaerobaculia bacterium
CTCGCCGAGGGCCAGGCGCTGGAGGCCACGCTCTTCGGCCTCTGCGCCGCGACCGAGGACATGAGGGAAGGCATGAAAGCTTTCTTAGAAAAGAGGTCTCCGAAGTTCGCAGGGAAGTAACTTCCGGGCTCGGAGAATTCGGCGGCCACCTG
Source organism: Thermoanaerobaculia bacterium (assembly GCA_035763965.1). GTDB lineage: Bacteria > Acidobacteriota > Thermoanaerobaculia > UBA5066 > Gp7-AA6 > Gp7-AA6. Next base: position 153 of record DASUAD010000660.1, read on the forward strand.
ATAAACTTCCATCCGATGCATCCGCCTGAGTCCGACCTCATCTACGACTGGAACCGGGCCGGGGGAGCGGTCTTCCCGGCGCGGGGGAAGGTCGAGCTCGACGACGAGACGCTGCGCGACGGGCTCCAGTCTCCCTCGGTCAAGAGCCCTCCGATCGACCAGAAGCTGAAACTTCTCCACTACATGGAGTCTCTCGGGATCGACTCGGCCGACATCGGGCTGCCGGGAGCCGGGCCGCACGTCGTCGCCACGGTGACCCGGCTTGCGCAAGAGATCGTCGACACCAAGATGAAGATCCGTCCGAACTGCGCGGCGCGCACGGTCGAGGCGGACATCCGACCCATCATCGAGATCTCGCAGAAAGTCGGGCTGCCCATCGAGGTTGCCTGCTTCATCGGCTCTTCGCCGATCCGGCAGTACGCGGAAGACTGGGATCTCGACCGCCTGCTGCGCCTCTCGGAGAACGCCGTCTCGCTCGCGGTTCGCGAGGGGCTCCCCGTGATGTACGTGACCGAAGACACGATCCGGGCGCAGCCGGACCACGTCCGCGCGCTCTACACGACGGCGCTTCGCGCCGGAGCGCAGCGGATCTGCGTCTGCGACACCGTCGGTCACGCCACCCCCAACGGCGTGCAGAACTTGATCCGATTCGTGTGCAAGCTCGTCGACGAGGTCAATCCCGAAGCGAAGATCGACTGGCACGGGCACCAGGACCGCGGTTTCGGAGTCCAGAACAGCCTGTGGGCGCTCGAGTCGGGCGCGCACCGCGTTCACGCGTGCGCGATCGGCATCGGCGAGCGCGTCGGGAACACTCCCATGGACCAGCTCCTCGTCAACCTGCAGCTTCTCGGATGGATCGACCGCGACCTGACCAAGCTCCACGAGTATTGCGAGCTCGCGTCCCGCGCCACCGGCGTGCCGATCCCCGACAACTACCCGATCGTCGGCAAGGATGCTTTCCGCACCGGGACGGGAGTCCACGCGGCGGCGATCATCAAGGCGAGGAAGAAGGGGGACGACTGGCTCGCCGACCGCGTCTACTCGGGGGTCCCGGCGAGCATGGTCGGACGCAAGCAGATCATCGAGGTCGGACCGATGAGCGGGATCTCGAACGTGCAGTGCTGGCTCGACAACCACGGGATCCCGGCGAGACCCGAGCTCGTCGACGCGATTTTCCAGCGGGCGAAGGAGAGCGACCGGATCCTGACGGACGGCGAGATCCTCTCCCTCGTGCACGGGCTCACCCCCGCGACGGCCGCGCACTGACCCGCAAGACCCGCACCACCTCTCCTCCATCTCCCTCCGGCGACTTTCTCGCGCGAGCTCTACCCACGTACCTCGACCACCTGGCGGTCGAGAGAGGTCTCTCTCGCGCGAGCGTCGATGCCTACCGGCGGGACCTCGAGGCGTTCGGGCGATGGATGACGAGCGCACGGACGACCGCCGCCTCTGCGCGGCGCGACCATCTCGTGGCTTATCTCAAGCACCTGCGCACGCGCGGCCTCTCTTCGCGATCGGCCTCCCGCGCGCTCTCGGCGGTTCGCGGGTTCTATCGCTTTGCGACCGCGCATCTCGGCTTCGCGGGCGATCCGACCGACGACGTCTCGAACCCGAAGGCGGGGTTTGCGCTCCCGAAGACCCTGACCGAGAAAGAAATCGAAGGGCTGCTCGCCGCTCCCGACGTCGCCCTGCCGCTCGGGCTGCGCGATCGGGCGATGCTCGAGCTCCTTTATGCCTCCGGGCTCCGGGTCTCCGAGCTGGTCGGGCTCCACCGCGACCGGGTGGACCTGGACGCCGGCATCCTGCGGGTCGCCGGCAAGGGTGGCCGCGAACGGCTCGTGCCGTTCGGACGCTCGGCGGGGGAGTGGGTCCGGCGGTATCTCGCGCAGGCGCGGCCCGCGCTCGACCGCAAGGGGCGGGCGGAGCTGTTCCTGTCGGCCCGGGGCGCCGCGATGACCCGACAGCGGTTCTGGCAGCTGATCGAGAGATATGGCCGCAACGCGGGCATCCGCCGCAAGCTCGCCCCTCATGCCGTGCGGCATGCGTTCGCCACCCACCTCCTCGACCACGGGGCCGACCTGCGCGCCCTCCAGATGATGCTCGGACACGCGGATATCTCGACGACTCAGATCTATACGCGGGTCTCGGCCGGGCGGCTGCGTTCGGTCTACGACCGATATCACCCCAGGGCCCGGGGTGGCGACCGTGGCAAAATGAAGGGGTGACCGCGGGGGAATTCCGGAAGCGGACCGGCAGTTTGGCCTGCCGGATGACCCGATTCGCAACCTTTTCCGGGGCCCTGCTGGCTGCCTTTCTCTCCGCGGCCCCGCTCCGGGCGGAGCTCATCATCTTCTCGGACGGCCGCGTGACCAAGGCCGACGGCTTCCAGGTCGACGGCGACGAGGTCGAGATCCGGCTGCGCGGGGGCGGGAGCTACCGGGTCGATGCTTCCCTGGTCGAGCGGATCGTCGAGGACGAGGTCGAGGTCTCCGAGGTCGAGGTCCGGGAGGTCGGATTCGACGAGAA
>DASUAD010000661.1:0-3134 GCA_035763965.1 Thermoanaerobaculia bacterium
CCGATGATGGGCTGGGCGGCCGCACGGGGATCGCTCGACCGGGAGGCCTGGGCCCTCTTCGGAGTGCTCTTCCTGTGGCAGCTGCCGCACTTCCTGTCGATCGCGTGGATCTACCGCGAGGACTACGCGAGGGGGGGATTCCCGATGCTGCCCGTGCGGGATCCCGGAGGCGGGTCCACGGCGCGGCAGACGGTCGCCTACGCCGCGGCGCTTCTGCCGGTCACCCTGCTCGCCGGAGCGTTCGCCACGGCCGGAAACTTCTACCTGTGGGGCGCCGTCGCCCTCGGCGCTCTCTTCGTCGGGTGCACGATCGCCTTCGCGCTGCAGCGTTCGGTGCGCGCCGCGCGCTGGGTCTTCCTGGCCTCGGTCCTCTACCTGCCGGCCGTGCTCGGGCTCATGGTGCTCGATCGATGAGAGCCGCAATGCGTCTCGACTCGAACCGCCGCGTCCTCCTGGTCCTCGCCCTGATCGCCGCAGGGCTCTTCGTCGGGTCGATTCTCTTCATCATTTCCCGAGCGCACTAGGGAGGAGAAGAATGTCCGACCACGCGCATCCCAACTATCTCGCGATCTTCTGGATCCTGCTGGCGGTGACGATCGTGGAGGTCGGCTACTCGTTCCTGAAAGTGCCGCGCGCGGTCCTGATCGGAGGGCTCGTCCTCCTCGCCGGGTTCAAGGCTCTCCTGGTGGCTCTCTACTTCATGCACCTGAAGTTCGAACGCAAGACCCTCGGCATCATCGTCGGCTCGACCCTGATCCTGGGCGTCATCCTGGTCTCGGTCGGGATCGGCGAGCACGTGCTGCCGAAACCCTGAGGAGCGCATGAGCAGTCACGCCGTCGCCCACGAGCACGCTCTCGAGCCCCCCTCGGCGACCGGGATTCCCCACGACAAGATGGGGATGTGGGTCTTCCTGTGCTCCGAGGTCATGTTCTTCACGGGCCTGATCGGCTCGTACATCGTCCTTCGCTTCGCCAGCCCGTCGTGGCCGCATCCCGGAAACACGTTGAACATCTGGTTGACCGCGCTGAACACCTTCATCCTCATCTGCTCGTCGGTAACGATGGTGAAGGCGCTCGAGTCCGTGCGCAACGGCGACCTGGCGAAACTGAAGCTCTTCCTGTCGATGACCCTTCTCGGAGGCTCGATCTTCCTCTCCATTCAGGTCTACGAATACCGCCACCTGCTCCACGCGGGGTTCAACCCGCACGGCTCGCTCTTCGGTTCGGTCTTCTACACCACCACCGGCTTTCACGGGTTTCACGTGTTCTGCGGGGTCGTCTGCATGGCGTTCGTGACCGGCAAGGCGTTCCTGGGCAAGTACACGCAGGCGCACCACCAGGGGGTCGAGACGATCGGCCTTTACTGGCACTTCGTCGATCTCGTCTGGATCATTCTCTTCACGATCATTTACCTGTTCTGAGACGGTAGACGGTAGACGGTAGACGGTAGACGAGACGAGCGCGGAAGGCCGCGCGATGAGTTCCCTGCTCCATCCCACTCTGAACGCGTCGCTCAACGCTCTGAGCGCCGCTTTCCTGCTCGTCGCTTTCCGCGCGATTCGAAGAAGGGAGATCGAGAGGCACCGGCGGTGGATGCTCACCGCGGCGGCGACCTCGGCGCTCTTTCTCGTTTCGTATCTCGTGTACCACGCGCGCGTCGGCTCGGTTCGCTTCGCCGGAGCCGGCGCGGCCCGGACGGTGTACTTCACGATCCTGGGGACCCACACGCTTCTGGCGATCGCCGTGCTGCCGCTCGTCCTGCGGACCCTCTATCTCGGCCTGAAGAGGCGCGACGACCGTCATCGCCGGATCGCGAAATGGACGTTTCCGATCTGGCTCTACGTGTCGGTGACCGGGGTCGTCGTGTACGTCATGCTGTATCACCTTTACGCCCGTCCGGCGATTCGCTAGCATCAGGCGGATGAGCCCGATCGGTCGCGTCGCCGCTCTGCTTCTGCTCGCGGCACTGCTCCTGCCCGCGCTGGCTGCCGCGTGCCCGCTCTGCAAGGAAGCCGAGGCGGACACGCCCGGCGGCTCCGCGTCTCTCGGCCGCGGCTTCTACTATTCGATCCTGCTGATGATCGCGGTCCCCTGGACTGCCGTCGGCACGGTCGCGTTTCTGATCTTCCGCAAGCGGCGGCGATCGGAGACAGTCGCGGGGACAGGCCCTGCGGGCCTGCACCCGCAGCCGTCCTTTGCGGGGACAGGCCCTGCGGGCATGCACCCGCCACAGTCCTCGCCGCTGCCGGAGGCTGGCGTCGCCCGGCTCGTCCCCGAGTCGCGCGGAGCGCAGTCCTGAAGCGGACCGCCTCCCTTCTCCTGTCGCTCCTTCTCTCGTTCTCTCTTCGCGGCGCGGACCTGCGGCCGCCAGCGGCGATCGAGCGCTCGGCGGAGCTCGACGCGCTGCTCTCCCGGATCGCCTCCGAGGTCGTCGCGGAGTTTGCTCCCCGGGGTCTGACTGCGGAGGGCCTGTCGATCTCGGTCGTCGACCTGACAGAAACGAGTCCCGCGAGCGGACTTGCCGCCGGGTCGTACCGCGGCGACGTTTCCTACTATCCGGCTTCGGTCGTCAAAGTTTTCTATCTCGCGTACTACGAAGCGCAGAAAGAGGCCGGCCGCGTCAAAGACACGCCCGAGCTCGTCCGTGCGGTGCGCGACATGATCACGGTCTCCTCGAACGACGCGACGGGCTTCGTCGTCGATGCGATCACCGGCACGACGTCGGGCCCGGAGATCGAGAGCGCGAGCCAGTGGAAGAAGTGGATGGAGAAGCGAAACGCGGTCAACCGGTTCTTTCTCGCTCGCGGCTACCGCGATCTGAACGCGAACCAGAAGACGTTCTGCGAGGACGCGTACGGGCGCGAGCAGGCTTTCCGGGACGGCGGGCGGAACCGCAACCGCACGACTCCGGACGCGGTGGCGCGGCTCTTCAAGGAGATCGCCCGCGGCGAGATCGTCGGCCCGGGCGGGACGCAGGAAATGCTCGGGCTCCTCGCGCGCGACGTCACGCCGGGACAGCCGTTCGACGAACTCGAGCTCGAGGACGCGCGGCTTGCCGGGAAGAAACTGCCGCCGGGGGCCCGGCTGTGGTCGAAGTCGGGCGACGCGTACGACTTCCACCACCTCGTGGCGCG
>DASUAD010000662.1:0-6871 GCA_035763965.1 Thermoanaerobaculia bacterium
GGTGACGAGCGGGAGACGGACGGTGTCGCCGCAGCGTCCCATCACGGCGAGCGCGCACTTGACGGGTCCGGGGCTCGACTCCCAGAAGTTCATCTCCATGAGCGGAAGGTATTTCCTCTGGAGCTTTCGGGCTTCGTCCCACCGGTTCGACAGCGCGGCGGCGCAGAGAGCGCTCATCTCCCCCGGGATTTCGTTGGAGGCGACCGAGATCACTCCGCGGCCGCCGAGTGCGATGAGCGCGAGCGCGGTGGAATCCTCGCCCGAAAAGACGACGAAGTCCTCGGGGAGCGCCGCCATCAGCCGCGCGATCTTGCCGAAGTTCGGCGAGGCTTCCTTCAGCGCGACGATCCCCCGGATCTCGGCGAGCCGGAGGATCGTCTCCACGTCCATGTCGGTTCCCGTCCGCGTCGGCACGTTGTAGGCGACGATCGGCAGATCGGTCGCCTCCGCGATCGCTTCGAAATGCCGCACGAGGCCGTCGGGAGACGGCTTGTTGTACATGGGCGAGACCGAGAGGATCCCGTCGGCGCCCACCTCTTCCGCGTCGCGCGCCCAGAAGACGGCCTTCGCGGTGTGGTTGCCGCCGGCGCCGGCGACGACCGGAACGCGTCCGGCCGCGGCCTTGACCACGGCGGCCGTGACGGCCTTTCTCTCCTCGCCCGACAACGTCGCCGACTCGCCCGTCGTCCCGCATGGAACGAGGAAGTCGATGCCCTGGTCGATCTGCCACTCGGCCAGGCGGGCGAGCGCTCGAAAGTCGATTCGACCCTTTTCGTCGAACGGCGTGACCAGAGCCGTTCCGCAGCCTTTCCAGTCGACGCGATACACGATCCGTTCCTCCTCGGGGACAGACTTGTTTCGCCTTTCCCCTCTCATCCGAGACGGCTTTGTTTGTTCCCGTTGGACAAAGCGGTCTCCAACAGCTCACCGAATTCGAAGACTCCCCGGCGTCCGGCGATTCGCTCGGCCGCCCAGACCGCGCCTTTCGCGAAGCCCGCGCGGCCGCGCGCGCGGTGGACGAGCTCGACCTCGTCTTCCGGCGACTCGAAGACGAGCCGGTGCGTCCCCGGGATCGTCCCGGCCCGCACGCTCGACACGGGCGGCCTCTGTCCGGACGCCTCCTCCACGACCTGCGCGATTCTCTTCGCAGTTCCCGAGGGGGCATCGCGTTTCCCGGCGTGGTGTTCCTCGACGAGAAACGGCGCGTAACCCGCGGGAGGGTAGAAAGTTGCCGCCACCTTCGCGAGCTCCAGGAAGTTCCGCACGCCGATGGAGAAATTCGCCGCGTGCACGAGCGCGCCGCCTCCGCCGCGGAAAGCCTCCGAGATCCGCGGCAGGTCGCGCTCCCAGCCGGTGGTCCCGCACACGACGGTCGCGCCCGCGCGGGCGAGGGCGAGAAGGTTGCCCGGAGCGGCCGCGGGGGTCGTGAACTCGAAGATCACGTCCGCTCGGGAAAGCCGCTCGGGCGTCAGGCCCGCGCCCCCGGCGTTCTCGCGCGAGTCGAGCTTCCAGACCACGTCGTGTCCGCGCCGGCCGGCCATCGCCTCGATCTCGCCGCCCATCTTGCCCGCTCCGACGATGCCGAAACGCATCCTCCCCACTCCCGTGTCATCCTGAGCGGAGCGAAGGATCTCTCGGTTTTCGGGAGGGATTCCTCGGCCCTGCGGGCCTCAGAACGACGGGCGGATTCTACTCGAAGAACTCGGCGTGGAGGAGGCGCACGACCTCTTCGACGTCCTTCTCCTCGACGACGAACGAGATGTTCCGCCGGGAGGCGCCCTGCGAAATCATCAGGACGTTGACGTTTTCGATGGTCCGGAAGACTCGCGCGGCGATCCCCGGCGTGAACTTGATGTTCTGGCCGACGAGGCACACGATGGCGCGGTCGTGGCCGACCTCGACGGCGGCGAGCCGCTCGAGGTCGCGTCGGATCTGCGGAAGATGCGTCAGATCGTCCACCGTCACGGAGACGGAGATCTCCGAGGTCGTCACCATGTCGACCGGCGTCTCCCACCGGGCGAAGACCTCGAACAGCGTGCGGAGGAACCCGGAGGCCATGAGCATCCGGCTCGTCACGACGTCGACCGTAGCGATCCCCTTCTTGAACGCGATCGAGCGTACGTGCTCGTCCCCGGATTCCACCGAGTGGCGGATCTCGGTTCCCGCGAACTCCGGGCGGCGCGAGTTCTTCACCCGGATCGGGATTCCTTTCTCGATGGCGGGCGCGAGCGTCAGAGGATGGAGGACGCGCGCTCCGAAGTACGCGAGCTCCGAGGCCTCCTCGAAGGAAATCGTCTCGATCGGCCGCGCGGAGGGGACGACCCTCGGGTCCGCCGTCATCATTCCGTCCACGTCCGTCCAGATCTCGACCGCCTCCGCGTCGAGGGCCGCGGCCAGCAGCGCAGCCGTGTAGTCGGACCCGCCGCGCCCGAGCGTCGTCGTCGCGCCGGCGTGGCACGAGCCGATGTAGCCGGCCGCGACGGGTATTCCGCCGCGCGCGCAGATCGCGCCCAACCGGTCCCGGACGCGCCGCGTCGTCTCGTCGAAATCCGGCTGTGCGCGGCCGAACCGGTCGTCGGTGACGAGGATCTCCCGCGAATCGACGGCGACCGCGGGAAGGGATCGCGACGCGAGCGCCGCCGCGACGATGCGATCGGACGTCATCTCACCGTGCGCGAGGAAATGATCCCGACCCGCCGGCGGCACCGAACGCAGCACAGCGACCGCCCGCGCCATGCGCGAGAGCTCCTCGAAGAAAGGCGCAATTTCCGCATTGACTGCGGAACCGCCGTCGAAGAAGTCCTGCACGATCCGCTCCGTGTCGCGCTGCAGCCGGGAGAGTCCCGAGAGAGCGCGCGATTCCTCGCCGGACGCGGCCCACTCGAGTGCCTCGATGAGCCGGTCCGTCGTCTCGCCGATCGCCGAAACGACGACGACCGGGCAGCGCTCACGTGCCTTCGCCACGATCCCGCAGACGCGCTCCAGGGCGCTGGAATCCTCGAGTGAAGTGCCGCCGAACTTCTGGACGATCAGCTGAGGAGACCTTTCGCGACGGCGAGCTCGGCGTTCAGGATCGACGCTCCGGCCGCTCCCCGGATCGTGTTGTGTCCGAGGGCGGTGAACTTCCAGTCGAAAAGACCGCACGGCTTGAGACCGCCGATGACCGTGGACATCCCGTCTCCCGTGGTGACGTCGCGCCGGGGCTGCGGCCGGTGGCGCTCGCGAAGATAGACGACGGGGCGCAGCGGAGCCGACGGAAGATCGCGGACGTCTTCGCGGCCGCGGAACTCTTCCCACGCCGACTCGACTTCGGCAACGGACGCCTTTCTCGAAAGGCCGACCGAGATCGATTCGGTGTGGCCGTCCTCGACCGGCACGCGATACGTCATGGCGGAAATCACGAGCGGCGCGGGCGGCCCCGCTCCGTCGCGCGCACCGCCCAGAATCTTCGCCACTTCCCTCTCGATCTTCTCGGCTTCTCCCGGAATCTCCGGCAGGACGTTGCCCAGGATGTCGAGTGAGGCGACGCCGGGATAACCGGCGCCGGAGACCGCCTGCATCGTCGAGACGAACGCCCGCTCGACTCCGAACGCCCGGTCGAGCGGGGCGAGCGCCATCGCTACGAACATGGCCGAGCAGTTCGCATTGGTCACGAGCGATCCGGGCCAGCCGCGCCGCGCCCGCTGGCGCTCGAGCATGCAGAGCGAGTCCGGGTTGATTTCGGGGATCACGAGCGGCACGTCCTCGTCCATCCGATGCGCGGAGGCGTTCGAGAACACGAAGACTCCGCGCCGGGCGAACTCAGGCTCGGTTTCCCGGGCCGTTGCCGCGTCGAGCGCCGAGAACACGGCGCGGCAGGGGAGATCGTCCAGCACCCCGCGGACCTCCATCGCCGCGAGACGCTCGGAGAGCGGCGACTCGAGGCGCCAGCGCGTCGCCTCCGCGTAAGGACGGCCCGCCGAGCGCTCGGAAGCGGCCAGCGCGACGACCTCGAACCAGGGGTGATCGGTCAGCATTTCGAGGAAGCGCTGCCCGACTGTTCCCGTCGCTCCGAGAACGCCGACGGGGATCCGTTCTTTCATCGCGGCGTCAGTCTAACGAAGGCATCCGGATTCGCTCTGATTCCGTTACATTGTGGGCCGTGGACCCCGCGACGCCCGGACCCCGGTGCCCGCGCTGCGGCCGGCCGATCGCCGCATGGCGCCTGCCGCATTGCATCTACTGCGGCGAGGTCTTCCCGCCGGATCTGAAGGACGGCCACTCGGAGCCCGAGGCGCTCAAGTGGGTCGAACGGCCCGCGATTCCGTCCGAGGCGGCGAAGCAGCTCGAGTTGATGAAGTTCCTGCCGGGCGACGTGCGCGGGACCCCACGCTCCCGGCGGGCCATCGCTCTCGCCGGTGCGCTTTCGCTCACGGCCTTCGCCGTCGTTTTCGTTCTCGTGTACCTGCTCCTCAAACGGTCGGCGCCGCCGGCGTCCGGCTTCGTTCTGGTCTTCGGAGGAGCCTTTCTCGGGTATCTCGCCTGGGTGTTTCTGCGCGCATACCGGCGCGGCGCACCCTGAGCCCGCCGGCTCGTCCCGAGAAAGAACGAGCCCCGGCTCGCGGGGCTCGTCGGAAAACCGGGAACGGTCGTTTCAGACCACGGGACGTCCCTGAATCAGCCGGATGATGAGAACCACGACCGCGATGACGAGAAGGATGTGAATGAAGCCGCCGATGGTGTAGCCCGAAATCAAACCCAGGAGCCAGAGAACCAGAAGGATGAGGAAAATAGTCCAAAGCATGATGCCGTCTCCTCCTAAACGATCGAGCCACCGAAGGCAGCCCGGGGAGGTTACAGCGAAGCTCGTGCCAATCCCGTGACCCGCAGCTCGACCCCGCGTCCCGGGCAGTCGAGAGCCGTGCCGCTCAGGAGTCCGGCGGAGCTCGCGGCGCGGCTGGAGCTCGTCCTTCCCGACCGCCTGCTGCTGATCGATCCCCCGGCGGAGCTTTCTGCCATCCTCGTCTCCGCGAGGCCGGACCCGAAGACGACGCGGGAGACGACGGGGGATGCGATCCGTGCGGTCAAAGAAGCGTTCGACGCCGTGCTCGTGTGGCGCGAGGATCGCGGCGGATCACGCTCCGTTTTCGAAGGCGCCGTGAAACGTCTCGAGCCGCGCGGAGCGCTCTGGGTCGTCACCGCGTTGAAGAAAGTTCGCGGGCCGTCCACGCCCGCCGTCCACCGGCTGGAGCTCTCCGATCTCGTGAAGGCTTTCGAGAAAGAAAGCTTCGTGCACGATCGCGAGGTTCGCGTGTCGGCCTGGCACGTCGCCTATCGATTCGTGAGACGGTAGACGGTAGACGGTAGAGGAAGGAATGAAGCCGTCGTCTTCCGTCTCACGTCTCCCGTCTGCCGGCTCTCACTCCACGTAGGGAAAGAACTTTCCGGTTACCCGGAAAAACCTTCCCGTGGCCGCGTCGACCGTCAGCTGACAGCGCGAGACTTCGAGCGTCGACGAGAAAGACACCCCGGGCGCATTCAGGCTCACCGGGTAGCGCGTCCCGACCTTCAACGGCGTGTTGAAATCGAATCGCACCCCGGTTGCCGTGACCTCGAGCACCTGGCGGGCAGTCTCCCAGCGCACCTTGAGCTCGTACTGCTCGGGCTTCAGCCGCTTCTGCGGCTTGCCGGCATCACTCGGGCGGGATGCGCGCTGTCCGGCGGGCGGGTCGGTCTGACGGTCGGCCATGGGCAACAGTCGGAAGCAGTGGGAGCTTTCCAGGTCCTCCAGTATCCAGTGAGCGAAACTTACGTCAGATTATCCCCCGCGGGGAGCGGGCCCTTTCCGAGCCGTTTCAGGCCGATTTTGCGAGTGAAGACGCCAGCCGGATGGCGGCCGCCATCCCCTCTTTCTCGCGCACTGCCCGAACGCGGGCTTTCTCGGCGGGCTTCAGTCTCCGCACGTAACCCATGTACTTTCCCTGCAGTCTCCGGAGGGCGCGGACTTTCGGAGAAATCGCCACCCGCCGCCGCTTCGCGGTGCTACGGCGCGCGCCACCGGCCCGTCTCCCTGCGCGGCGGGCACCGCGGCCGCCGATTCCTTCGAGCGCCGCGAGCTGCGCGCGAAGCGCGGCCTTTTCCTGCGTGAGGCCGTTCAGCACGGCCCGGACCTGCGTCTCGCGGATCCGCCCCGAAGAAATCAGCTTCTGGAGCGCATAGTGCGCCTCAGCGGGTGTCATGTGCATGATTTGCTTGCCCTCTTTGTGTGGTTCATTGTTGTGAGCCGCCTGATTGCGGCGCCCCGGAGTCTACAACAGGTCTTCGGTTGCGGCGCCGATCTCGATCGCTACTTCTTACGCGCGGCCGCAGCTGCCGACCTCTGCTTCACGGCGGTCTTCTTTTTCTGCGCGGCGATCGTTGCTCGAGCAACGCGTGGGAGGAGCTCGAGCACGACTTCCGGACGAATGATCTTGCCTTCCGTCATGACGTACGCGCGGTGAACGATGTTGCGCAGCTCCCGTACGTTTCCGGGCCAGCCGTATTCCTGCAACAGCTCCAGCGCCTTCGGATCCCAGCTGGAGACTCCCGCGCGTTCCTGCTCCTCGATCAGTTTGCGGAAGTGCTCCGCGAGCAGGGGAATGTCTTCCCGCCGTTCGGCGAGAGTCGGGAGCGCGATCGGAAAGACGTTCAACCGATAGAAGAGATCCTCGCGGAGTTTCTTTTCCTTGATCGCGTCGTGGGGATCGCGGTTCGTCGCAGAAATCAAACGCACGTCCACCTTCAGCTCCTGCGAGCCGCCCACGCGCCGCAGCGTTCGATCCTCGAGAACGCGCAGCAGCTTGACCTGGAGCTCGGATCCCATTTCGGTGATCTCGTCCAGGAAGAGAGTCCC
>DASUAD010000663.1:0-5347 GCA_035763965.1 Thermoanaerobaculia bacterium
GCCCGAGACGATTCCGCCCTTCATGTCGTCACTTTTGTCGGGCATACCTCCTCCTTAGTGTTGCCCCGGTTTCATGCACGCTCCATGCCGACCTCGGCCTACCGCCTGCGCTCGACCTCCGCCTCGGGATTGCCGGCGGATTGGACGAAACGTTCGTAGAGCTCCACTTCGAATCTGCTGCCGATCGCGATCGGGATCCTCTCGTGGATCGACCGGGGCGCGAGGTCGAGCACGCTTTCTCTGCCGGTGGATGCGCGGCCGCCCGCCTGTTCGACGACGAACGCGAGAGGGTGAGACTCGTAGAGCATCCGGATTTTTCCGGTCGGCTTTCCCGCTGAGGTGTCCGGCGGATAGAGATAGATGCCTCCCTCGAGCAGGCTTCGATGGACGTCGCCCACCATGGAGCCCGAGTAACGGGTCGAGTAGGGCCGGCCTGTGGCCGGATCAAACTCCTTGAGGTAGTCGATGAAGGCCCGGTCGGCCTCGGACCACCCCGCCCACCTCCCCTCGTTGACCGCGTACGCCCGGCCGCGCGGCGGCATCTCCACGGTGCGTCGGACGAGAACGAATTCCCCGATCGACGTGTCGAGCGAGAACACGTGCACGCCGTGGCCGCTCGAATAGACGAAAAGAACTGCCGGCCCGAACAGGATGTAGCCGGCCGCGACCTGTTCGTTGCCGGGCCTCAGGAGGTCCTTTTCGGTTCCTTCGCGCCGGGGGCGGATCGAGAAGATCGTGCCGAGGACGCCGTTGACGTCGATGTTCGACGAACCGTCCATCGGATCGAACAGCACGAGGTACCGGGCCGAGGCCGAGTTCCCACGATAGACGTGCGGTTCCTCGAGCTCCTCCGAGGCGACGAAGCTGACGAGCCCGCCGTAGTCGAACGTCTCGATCAGGATGTCGTTCGCGCGGACGTCGAGCTTCTTCTGCTCTTCCCCCTGGACGTTCTCGCTCCCGGCCGAGCCGTGGGTGTGCTTGAAGTCCGCGACCGAGAGCTCGAGCGCGATGCGCTTGCCCGCGAGACCCAGCCGCATGAGCAGAAGCGACAGCTCGCCGGTTGCTCCCGGGTGAGCGTGCTGGCCCTCCAGGATGAAGCGGTCCAGGGTGATCGGGGGCCGACCCATGCCGCTACGAGATCAGTTCGAGGTTCAAAGTTCAAGGTCGCGCGAAGAGTCTTTCGATCTCGCGCCAGGCGGGCTTCGGGGTCCCATCGAACTTCTGCAGGCCCCGGTTGGCGAAGAACGCGGTGCGGGGGAGGTCAGTGGCTTTAGGAACCCCCTCACCCCCGGCCCCCTCCGGCCGCCCGCTTTGCGGGACCGGCGACCTTCGGTCGCGGCCGGAACTATCTGTCGGCGTCGCCAGTCGAGACCCCGTCGCGCTCCCCCGCAAGGGGAGAGGGGGCAACCCGCGGCGGTCAAGAGACGTTGCCGGCGCCGGATCCCGCCACGGCACGTACCGCGCGAAGAGCAGGCGCGAGCGGTCGCTCCCGTCGAGGAAACGAACCATGCGCTTGACGAAATCGGCCTGCCTGGCCGGGCTCGAGCCGTTCTCGGGGGCGGAGGAGTAGCTCACCTCGGTGAACGCGACCGGCCGCCCTCCCGCGGCGCCCAGGATCGCCTTCCAGTCGCGTTCGAGCGTTTCGGGGGGGCGATGGACGAACGGCGTGCCGCGCTGGAACGGAGCGTACACGTAAAAGAGCGCCGGGCTCCTCTGTTGGAGCGCCGCGGCGACGAGCGGCGCGCGGCTGTCGGTCGCCGAGGCCGTGGCGACTCCGACGGAGAGACGTGGCGCCTTGTGCCGGAGGAATTCGACCGCGCCGGCGAAGAGGCGCCGAAACGCCGCGAGCTCGACCGGTTTGTCGGCGAAGTACGAGTCCGCCTCGTTGCCGAGAGACAGCGTCGAGAAATCGAGGAGCGCGGGTCCGAGCGCGTCGAAAAGCCGGCCGAGCGCGAGCGACAGGCGCGGATCGTCGAAAGCAACCGAGGCGAGCCGGGACGGGACGACGCGCCCGCGCGCGTTGACGAGCGGCAGGTCGAGGTGAAGGACCGCACCCGACTGCCGCAGCAGACGCGCCGCGCGCGTGACCGAGGCGACGTCGTACCGATGCGGCGTCGGCTCGGCCGCCGGCCAGGAGACCTCGAGGGCGAACACCGACACGCCGGCCCGGCGAACCTCCTCGAGCGCCCTCTGCCGTACGGCCGGAGGCGATGAGTCGGGGAGGTTCACCGCGAGCCCGAGTCGAGCGTGCTCTTTCGCGCCGGGCGTCCGCTCTCCGGGAGGCGGCGAAGACTGGAGGACGCCGGCGAGGGCCAGCGCCAGCAACGCGAAGATCACCGGACTATTCTGCACGCCGCACATAGAATCGCGGCGGAGGTGACATGAAAACGAAGCGCTCGACGGCGGCGCTCGCCGCCGTCCTCGGATCCCTCGCCGCTCTCGGCTGCCAGACGGCGTCCACTCCGGCGGCTGCGACGACCGCCGCGGCGGCTCCGACTCCCGTCCCGACCGCGAGGGCACCGGTTGCCGCGGAGCATATCCGGCTGCAACACATCCTGATTTCGTTCGCGGGAAAGATCCGGGGCAAGAACGTCACCCGAACCGAGGACGAGGCCCGGGCCCTCGCAGCCCAGGTCCTGGACCGCGCGAAGAAGGGTGAAGATTTCGACGAGCTCGTCCGCACCTACACCGACGACCGCGCCCCCGGCATCTACGCGCTGTCGAACTCGGGAGTGACCCCGGCAACCGGCGAGTATTCGCGCGATCGGATGGTCCCCGCGTTCGGCAACGTCGGCTTCACGCTCGCGCCCGGAGAGATCGGGATGGCCGAGTACGATCCGCGGACGAGCCCATACGGCTGGCACATCATCAAGCGGCTCGAGTAACCGCGTCGTGAGGCGCCTTCGACTGCTCGCGGCGTCGGCCGCCGTGCTCCTCCTCGTCTCCGAGCCGAGCGAGGCGCAGAAGAGGAAGCTCTCGGTTGAAGATCTCACCGCGGAGCCTCCGATTGCGGGCCGGCCCGTGACCGGCGTGACCTGGATCGGCAACGGGGAGCGCTTCTCCTGGGTCGTGCGCAACGGGTCGCACGATACGGCGCCGTCGGAGCTCTGGGTCGAGGAAACCGCGACCGGCCGCAAGCGGATGGTCGTCGCGACCCCCGGCCTCACCCTCCCAGAGCCGGCGGAGAAGCGGCAGAAGGCGGCCGAGAAGCCGCGTACGGCGTCGCTCGAAAGGTACTCGTGGTCGCCCGACGGCCGGCGCGTCCTGTTGACCGGCGGCGACCGCGTCTGGCTCTACGACGTCGAAGCGGGGCGCCTCGAGCGCGTCACGCAGGGCACCGAGAAGGAAGAACTACCGTCCTTTTCACCGGACGGAGCGCGCGTTGCCTTCGTGCGCAAGAACGACCTCTATGCGGTCGAGCTCGAGGGTCGCCGCGAAACGCGGCTCACCCGCGACGGGAGCGACCTCGTCCACAACGGCAAGCTCGACTGGGTTTACGAAGAGGAGCTCGCGAACCGTGACGCCCGCGGGTACGAGTGGTCGCCGGACGGACGTTCGATCGCCTACCTGCGGCTGGATGACGCGCCGATTGCGGCGAACCCGATCGTCGACTTCCTCGCCGTGCCCGCTAAGGTGGAATGGCAGCGGTATCCGAAAGCGGGAAGTCCGAACCCGATCGCCTCCTTCCGCGTCGTCGGCGTCGACGGAACGGCACGCGCCGCGATCCCCTCCGACAACGATTCGTACGTCGTGCCCGGCTTCTCCTGGACTCCGGACTCGGCGTCCGTCTCCTATCGCGTCCTGAACCGCAGCCAGAACCGGCAGGAGGTCCATCTGCTCACGCTTCTGCCGGCGGGCGCGCCTCCTCGAACGCTCTTCGTCGAGGAAGACAGGTACTGGCTGAACGTCGTCGATCCGCCGCGGTTTCTCCGCGACGGGCGATACCTCTGGAAGTCCGAGCGCACCGGCTTCGCGCACCTCTTCGTCGGCCGCATCTCCGGCGGCGACCCGCAGCCGATCACTCACGGCGAATGGATCGTCGACAAGATCGCGGGCGTCGACGAGGTGCGCGGTTCGGTCTACTTCACCGCGACCGAAGAAAACGTCCGGCGCCGTCCGATCTATCGCGTCGGGCTCGACGGCGCCGGGCTCCGGAAGATCACCGCGACGCCGCGGGGCCAGCACTCGGCCGCGCTCTCTCCCGACGGCCGGTTTCTGCTCGACACGTTCTCGACGATCGACGAGCCGCCGGTGCTCTCTCTGCTCGACTCCTCCGGGAAGACGGCGCGGGTCGTCGACCGGCCCGAGAGCCGGCTCGCGGAGTTCGAGCTGGGGACCAACGAAGAACGGGAGGTCGCAGCCGACGACGGCGCGCGCCTCGAGGCCCGCCTCGTCAAGCCGGCCGGTTTTGATCCCTCGAAGAAGTATCCGGTGATCGTCTACGTGTATGGCGGCCCGCACTCGCAGGTCGTCCGCGACGCCTGGGGAGCGACGACTTTGCTCGACCATCTGCTGGCGAGCCGCGGTTACCTCGTCTGGAGCCTCGACAACCGCGGCTCGTTCGGACGCGGACACGCGTGGGAGGCGGCCCTCTTTCGGGACATGGGTCGCCGGGAGCTCGCCGATCAGCTCGCCGGCGTCCGCTTCTTGAAGAGCCTGCCGTTCGTGGACGGGGAGCGCATCGGGATCTGGGGATGGTCATACGGCGGGTACATGACGCTTTTCTCGCTGACCCGCGCACCCGACGTGTGGAAGTGCGGGGTCGCCGGCGCGCCGGTCACGCACTGGAAGTTCTACGACACCATCTACACGGAGCGGTACATGGGGACCCCGCAGGAGAACCCGACCGGGTACGAAAGCTCGGCGCCGCTATCGAAGGCGCGCGACATCGCCGCGCCGCTCCTCATCATTCACGGCGGATCGGACGACAACGTTCACGTCCAGAACACCATTGCCTTCGTCGACGCCCTGGTCCGCGCCGGAAAGCCCCACGAGCTCCAGGTCCAGCCACGCCAGAAGCACGGCTTCCGGGGACCGGAGTCCCTGAACTTCAGGAACCGGGCGATCGTCCGGTTTTTTGAACAGAATCTCCGATAAACCGTACGCGGACCGGCACCGCGGCGAACGAACCAGGCACGTGGTCGAGGCCGATCTGCCGAGCCGCGTGCCGGTGCGGCGCAGGGCGTTCGCAAGGGACCGCGACGGAAAAAGCAACGCCGCTCCGATTTCTCGGAGCGGCGTGTTTTTCGGTCGGTCCAGCCAGTTTGTGCGAAAGGCGCGGTCCGACGCCATGAATTACGCAGCAAGGCCCGTGCCGGATTCGACCGCGAAGCAGGCGGTCCTGAGG
>DASUAD010000664.1:0-7106 GCA_035763965.1 Thermoanaerobaculia bacterium
GGCTCACCGATGAGTGCCCGCGCAGCGTTCACCTGGCCCCACGTGTTCCAGAGCAGGACGCCGCGAACCCGGCCAGAGGAGAGGTAATAGACGACCCCCTCGCGAAACGGCTCTTTCCAGTCCGCGACCGTCTCGTCGCGCGGGTCGAGCTCGCCGACGGCCTCGTATCCGAGCTCGAACAGGTCCGAGTAGAAGAACGGCAGGTGCGAATAGGCAGACGTGTCACCGGCCATCGAGCGCCCGGCCGCCCGCCCCATCGTCAGGGCGTTGTTCTCGTGCTCGACGCGGATCCTCCTGCCGAGCGCCGGGGCGTGGAACCGCGCGACGTCGCCGGCGGCGAAGATGTCGGGATGGCTCGTCCGCAGACGCTCGTCCACGACGATCCCCTCGTCGACGGCGAGTCCCGCCCTCCGGGCGAGCTCGGTGTCGGGCACGATGCCGATGCCGGCCACGACGCCGTCCACGGTCACCGATTGCCCGCTCTTCGTCTCGACGACGAGTCGGGATTCGCTCCCGGCGACGTTCGTCACCTGCTCGCCGGGCCGGACGTCGACGCCTTTCTCGCCATAGTAGCCGACCAGGAACCGCGCAAGGTCCTGCGGAAATACGCGAGCGCCGATTCCCGGCTCCGGAAAGAGCATCGTGACCCTGCATCCCTGCATCGCGAGCGCGGCGGCGATCTCGGAACCGATGAAGCCGCCTCCGATCACGGCGAAGGTCTTCCCCTGGTCGGCGAGGGCGCGGAGCCGGCGGTAGTCCTCGAGAGTGCGGAAATAGACGACGCGCTCACCGCCGAACGGCAGCCGGCGCGGCGTGCCTCCGGTCGCGAGCAGCAGTTTGTCGAAGCCGTATTTCTCTCCGCGGTCGTCCACGACCGTCTTCGCGGACAGATCGAGAGCGGTCGCGCGGCGGCCGAGGTGAAGATTCACGCCGACATTCGCGGTGTTGCGCCAGACGGTTTCCAGCGGCTCCCCCGTCCACAGCGCTTTCGAGAGCGGCGGTCGCGAGTAGGGCGGATCCGGTTCGTCGCCGATCAGTCCGACGGGAGCGTTCGCGTCGAGCTCGCGGATACCGCGGACGGCGGCGTCGGCGGTCATCCCGCCACCGATGACCAGGTACGGATAGTGCGTCACGGTCGAAACTCCCCTCCGGGGATGGCGGGGGCTCCGGCGCCCCGGACCCGCGCGAAGAACTCGCACTGCAGACTCTCGCCCTGGAACGTGCCCCGGACGGCGGTCGTCCTGGTCGTGACCCCGGGCTTCGAGACGCCGCGCATCTCCATGCAAAGATGCCGCCCCTCGACGAAAACGATGAGTCCGGCCGGAGCGAGTCGCTCTTCGAGCAGCGCCGCGACCTCTTCCGTCAGGTTTTCCTGGAGCTGCGGCCTGCGGGCGTAGAAGTCCACGACCCGGGTGAGCTTTGAGAGTCCGACCAGCCGCTCGCGCGGGACGTAGCCGACGTGCGCGGTGCCGAAGAACGGCAGGAAATGGTGCGCGCAGATCGAGTAGAACGGGATGTCGGTGAGGGAGATCATCCCGGCGTACCGTTTCGTATTCGGGAACGTGCTGAGCGCCGGCTCGTCGCGCCGGAGACCGCTGAGCATCTCCCGATAGGCGCGCGCGACCCGATGATCCGTGCCGGCGAGATTGGGATCCGCGAGATCGAGACCGAGCGACTCGAGGAAGCCACGGAACGCGGCCGCGACGCCCTCGACCGGAGACTCCTCCGCGCCGGCGTCGACCGGCGCGGGGATCGGGTAAACGTTCTGCCGAACAGTGCTCATGACGTGAACTTCCGCGGGAACTGCTTGACGATTCCCGAGGAGAGAACGTCGGCCATTCCCAGGATGTGCTGGTGGACGGCGTCGTAGGCGACGATGTCCGCGGCCCATTCGCCTTTGATCCGGGCCTGTGCTTCCTGGAGCGTCAGATCGAGGTGATGGCGCATCTCCTTCCGCAGCGTCTCCTTCGGCCAGTTGCCCGGATTCGCGGAAGAGAGGAAGTCGGCGATCTCGTCCGCGTTGGCGTACCAGCGCGCGGAAGCGTCCTGGACCTTCTTGTTGTCACCCGCCTTGGCGGCACCGACGAGCTCGGCCGCGATCAGGATGTGAGGCTTCAAGAGGGCCGTGAGCCGCTCGCCGGCGGCGTCGCCGTAGAACGGCTTGATCGCGTCGCCGATGTCGGTCTGATTGCGGAGCAGCCGCTCGGCGGTCGGCTGGGTATCCGGCAAACCGGCGACGGCGCTGACGATGTACAAGCGGGTCCACGTGACGTGGTCCTCCCAGAGCTTGCGCATCGCGTCGTGGAACGCGCCCCGGGAAACAGGGGTCGAAGCGGCGGCGGCAGCCGGATGGACGGCGCTTGCCGCATGAGACGGCGCGGCCGCCGGGACGGCGAGGGTCAGAGCGAGGACCGTGAGAATCACTGACATGGCATTTCCTCCCTGCAAAGCCGGTTTCTAAAATCAACAATGGTGATTGTAGAAAACTCCGTGCTCCGGGGAGGTCTTTAAAAAAGTCTTAATGTATTTTAGAGGTGGGCCGTGACCGATCCAAACAGGCTCGAGCAGGGAATCGCGGGTCTCGCCTCGCTCGGTGAGCCCGCCCGGCGCAAGCTCTACCTCTACGTCGCCGGCCGCTCGGGCGAGGTGAGCCGGGACGAGGCCGCCCGGGCCGCCGGGATTTCGCGAGGCCTGGCGGGATTTCACCTCGACCGGCTGGTCGAGCAGGGGTTGCTCGAAGCCTCCTTCCGGCGTTTGACGGGCCGGTCGGGCCCCGGCGCGGGAAGGCCGGCCAAGCTCTACCGGAGGTCGAGCCAGCTGGTCGAGGTCTCGCTGCCGGCGCGAAGGTACGAACTCGCCGCGCGCATCCTCGCCACGGCGATCGACTCGAGCGATACCCCGAAGACCCGGAAAGCGCTCGTGAAGACGGCGAGGGGGATCGGCGAGCGGATCGGCGCGGAGGCGCGGGCAAGGGCCGGCTCACGGGCGGGCCGGCGGCGGCTCTTCGCCGAGATGACCGGCGCGCTCGCGGAGCAGGGCTACGAGCCGGTGGCGGCAGGCGGCGAAGTCCGGCTCCGCAACTGCCCTTTCCACGCGCTGGTCAGCGAGCACGTGGACCTCGTCTGCGGAATGAATCTCGCGCTGATCGAGGGCGTCGTCGAAGGAATGGAGCTGCCCGCAGCGAAGCCGGTCCTCGCCCCGACCCCCGGTATGTGCTGCGTTCGTCTCCGGCTGGAGGAGAAGTAGGTCCTACCTCTTCGGCGGTTCGTCGGGCGCGAGCAGAGCGGCCATCTGCGC
This sequence comes from Thermoanaerobaculia bacterium, assembly GCA_035763965.1. Classification (GTDB taxonomy): domain Bacteria; phylum Acidobacteriota; class Thermoanaerobaculia; order UBA5066; family Gp7-AA6; genus Gp7-AA6. Next base: position 3,298 of record DASUAD010000664.1, read on the forward strand.
AACGGCTCTCCACCGTCCGTCCCGTTTCGAGTAGACACGGATGTAGCGCACCCGGTTCGGGACGTCCCGGCCGCCTTCCCTGCGGAGACCCTTCGTCTTCGCAGTCACGACCGCCGTATCGCCGAAGACGCGGGCCTCGACGTCGAAGATCGCGAGGTCGGTGTATTTCCTCGCGCCCGACCGGTAGGAAGCCATGATCTCGGCCTTGGGGCTCGTCTTGCCGGACGCCTCGAACGCGACGTAGTCGTCGGCGACGATGCGGTCGTAGGTCGTGAGGTCTCCCCGGCCGATCGCCGCAACGAGATCCCGTTCCAGCCGCTCCAGGTCACGGGCGGGTTCCTGCGCGGGGGCGGGAACCGCCGAGACGAGCGCGGCGAGCAGGATCGCCGGAACCACGCCGAGACTCTATCCCCGTGACTTAAGCTCTGCGAAACGTCGGGAGGCTCGATGGCAAGACTCTGGCGAGGCATTCTCGGAGTGGGGGCGGTCGCGACTGTCGTCGCGGTGGCGACCGCGGCGACCAACAAGCCGCCGCTCCACGCGCGGAAGTGGCTCGCGGTCACCGGCAAGCCGCTTGCGGCAACGGCCGGCGCAATGATCTTCCAGAAGGGGGGCAACGCGGTGGACGCCGCGTGCGCGATGATCGCCGCGACCTCCACGATGTGGGACACACTCTCGTGGGGCGGCGAGACGCAGGCGCTCATCTACAACCCGCACACCGGCAAGGTCGTCGGGGTGAACGCGCTCGGCGTCGCGCCGACCGGCGCCACGCCCGAGTTCTTCCGCGGCAAGGGCATGGCCTATCCCCCGGAGTACGGCCCGCTCGCGGCCGTCACTCCCGGGACTCCCGGCGGAATCATGGTCATGCTCGCGGAGTACGGGAAGCTCTCGCTGGCCGAGGTCCTCGCCCCGGCGATCGAGATGGCGGACGGATACCCCATCGAGCAGCAGCTCGTCTCGACGATGACTCGCCGGCGCGACTGGTTGCTCAAGTGGCCCGAGTCGCGCCGCGTGATGCTCCCGCATCCGGGCGACCAGCCGCCAGCCGCGGGCGAGATCTTCGAGCAGCCCGATCTCGCCGCGACGCTCCGGAAGCTCGTCGAGGCGGAGAAGCAGGCGCTCGCGGCGGGCAGGTCCCGCAAGGGCGCGATCCTCGCGGCCAACGACCGCTTCTATCGGGGGGACATCGCGCAGGAGTTCGTACGCGGCTCGCGGGAGATCGGCGGCCTCCACACCGTCGAGGACCTCGCGAACTGGAAAGTCCGCATCGAAGAGCCGGTCAAGACGACGTACAAGGGGATCGACGTCTACAAGCTCGACTTCTGGACGCAGGGGCCCGCGTTGCTCCAGGCCCTGAACATCCTGGAGACGATGGACGTGAAGGCGATGGGGTACAACAGCGCGCGCTACCTCCACGCGCTCTACCAGGCGATGAACCTCGCGTTCGCCGACCGCGACTTCTATTACGGCGACACTTCCATCGCGCCGGAGGAGCCGCGGCGGGGTCTGCTCTCGAAGGAGTACGCGAAAGCGCGCGCCGCGAGTATCGACTGGACGAAGAACGACCCGAAAGCGAAGCCGGGCGACCCCTACCCGTTCCAGGGAGAGAAGAACCCGTACGCGGATCTGCTCGCGAAGTGGCCGCCGGTCCCGAAAGCGAAGGGGGACAGCCGGGGGCCCGACGCGGTCAGCCGCGTGCGAAGCCTCGCGGAAGAGTTCTTCGCCGGTACGACGTCGGTCGAGACCGCCGACGCCGAGGGGTGGGTCGTCTCGGTGACGCCGTCGGGCGGCTGGGTCCCGGCGGCGATCGCCGGAAAGACCGGGATCGGTATGAGCCAGCGCATGCAGAGCTTCGTCGTCGATCGTGCCGAAAACCCGTTCAACGTGCTCGCGCCCGGCAAGCGCCCGCGGGTGACGCTGACGCCGACTCTCGCGCTGAAGGACGGCAAGCCGTATCTGTGCTTCTCCGTCCAGGGAGGCGACTCACAGGACCAGAATCTGCTGCAGTTCTTTTTGAACGTCGTCGAGTTCGGGATGACCGTGCAGGAGGCGACCGAGGCCGCGAACATCAACAGCTACCAGATTCGGAGCTCCTTCGGCGCGCACGAGTCGCGGCCCGGAGCGATGATGATCCACCCTTCGCTCCCGCCGTGGGTGCGCTCGGAGCTGACGAAGATGGGCTACAAGCTCGAGGTCGCGCCGAAGACCTCCGGCCCGATCAACGCGATCTTTCTCGACCGCGCGCACGGCACGATGTGGGGCGGTTCCTCCGACCACGGAGAGGACTACGGAATCGGGTGGTGAACGCCGGGCGGTCGGGGTGAGTTCCCGGCTCGAACATGGCCACTCGCCGGAAGCAATCCGCGACCGGCTCTCCCGCGGTTCCCGTCCGAGCTTCCTGCGCGACTGGATTTACGGCGGAATCGACGGCGTCGTGACGACCTTCGCCGTCGTCTCCGGCGTGGCCGGTGCGCGGCTGTCCTCGCGGGTCGTTCTGATCCTGGGATTCGCCAATTTGATCGCCGACGGCTTCTCCATGGCCGCCGCGAACTTCCTCGGCACGCGCGCCGAGCGCGACGAGCTCGCGAAGCTCGAAGCGATCGAGCACTCCCACATCGATCAGGTTCCCGAAGGTGAGCGGGAGGAGATCCGTCAGATCTTTCGAGGAAAGGGGCTCGACGGGGAGCCTCTCGAGCACGTGGTGGAAGCCATCACCTCCGACCGCACGCGTTGGGTTCGCACGATGCTCCGAGAGGAGTACGGAATGCCCGAGGAAGTCCGGTCGCCGATTCGCGCCGCGACCAGCACGTTCGTTGCGTTCCTGCTCTGCGGTCTCGTGCCGTTGATTCCGTACCTCTTCGGCGCGACCGATGCCTTCGGTCCGGCCGCCGTGGCATCGGCGCTGGTCTTCTTCGCGATCGGCTCGTTCAAGAGCCGATGGTCCCTGCAGTCGTGGTGGCGTTCCGGCTTCGAGACCCTGGTCCTCGGGTCGGCTGCAGCCGCTGCGGCCTACGCGGTCGGCGTGCTGCTGCGGAATCTGCCCTGAACGACCGGAAACGCGACGCAATCCGCTGGGTCGCGCTCTTCGCCGCGGTCAAGCTGCTGTTCCATTTCTGGAGCAACGGACTCTACGGATTCCATCGGGACGAGCTGGCGACGCTCGATGACGCGCGCCATCTCGCCTGGGGATACGTCGCCTACCCGCCGCTGACGCCGTTCCTCGGACGGATCGGGCTCGAGCTCTTCGGCGCCACCCCGGCCGCGTTTCGCCTCTTCGCCGCGCTGGCTCAGTCGATCGCCATCGTGGTCACGGCGATGACGGCGAAACGCCTCGGCGGCGGCCGCGCCGCCCAGTGGATCGCGGCTCTCGCGGTGGCCATCGCGCCGATCTCGCTCGCGGCCAGCGCGCTCTTTCAGTACGTCGCCTTCGATTTCCTCTGGTGGGTGCTGATCGCGTATTTCGTCGTGCGCCTGATCGAAAGCGACGACCCCCGCTGGTGGCTGGCCATCGGCACGGTCGTCGGCCTCGGAGCGCTGACCAAGTACACCATCGCCTTCTTCGTCGCCGGCATCGTCGCTGGCGTGCTGGCGACGGACCTGCGACGGCATCTCCGAAGCCGGTGGTTGTGGAGCGGCGTTGCGATCTCGGTCGCCCTCGCCCTGCCGCACGTCCTGTGGGAGGCGAACCATGGCTTCGTGACTCTCGAATTCCTCCGGCACGTCCACGCGCGCGACGTCCGCATCGGGCGCACGGAGGACTTCCTGCTCGATCAGATCCGCGTCTCGTCGAATCCGGTCACGCTTCCGCT
>DASUAD010000665.1:0-4606 GCA_035763965.1 Thermoanaerobaculia bacterium
CGCGTGCGCCCGCCGAACCCGAGGGCCGAAGAGCGAGAAGCCGGCCGCTCACTTGAGCAGCGGCAGCAGCTCCTTCGCGGTCGACGCTTCCGAACCGTTCGGGTCGAGCTCGAGATATTTCTCGAGGTGCTCCTTCGCGGCCGCCTTCTTGTTCAGGTTGAATGAAGCCATGGCGAGCCAGAAGTGCGCGAGCGCGAAATCCGGTTTCGCCTCCACGGCCTTCAGGAGCATTCCCTCCGCGTCCTTGATCTTCTTCCTGTTGTAGAAATCGATTCCCTTGTTGTAGAGGGTCTCCGCGGAATCCGGGTTTGCTTCCTCGAATCTGGCCTGGTATTCCGCCGCCGCTGTCTTGTCGCCCGACTGTGCGGCTGCCGTGGACATCATTCCGTAGAGCTGGCCGAGCGACGGATCGAGCTCGGTTGCCTTCCGTCCGTACTCGAGGGTCTTCGCCCAGTCCTTTTTTTCATATGCGAGCGTCGTCAGGGCGTGCCACCCCTGCGGCAGGTCCGGATTCTTCCCGACAGCCTCGAGGAACTTCGCTTCCGCTCCGGCCTTGTTTCCGGCCGAAAGAAGATCGACCCCCTCGTTGAAGATGAGGGCCGCCTGCTCCGTCGGCGAAGGCGGCGCCGGAGCTGCCGAACCCGACGCGGCGGCGCCCGCCTCGGCGGTCGTGAGAAGTTTCGCGTTCACTTCTCCGACGTCCCCGACCGGCACCTTCTTGTCCGACTCCGCCGGAGCGAAACCTTCCTTTTCGATGCGGACGTGATACGGCATCGTCGCATCGTTCAGGATCGTCCCCCAGTCCCCCTTCTTGTCGGATTTCAGCGTCATCTTGAACGTGCGCAGATTCGGCGTCGTCACGGTGATCGTTGCTCCCTCGACCGGCTTCCCGGAGGAGTCCGTGACCTTGCCCTTGAGACGAGCCTGCGCTCCGGCGACGAGGACCGAGGCGAGTCCGAAGGCCGCGAGCGCCGCAAGAACGCCAGTCGCTTTTCTCATGTTTCCCTCCACCGGCGGAGGGCGCAACCCCCGTGCCGCCGGAAACTCCCGGATTTTATGGAACCGGAGAAACCCGGCGTGGCCGGGCCGTCCTCTGCCGGCGACAAAAACGGAGTCATGCCGACGCATATTCCGAGGCACGGAGGCTCTTCCGATGCGGATCGAGCGGAGAGACCTACGCCTGCGCGCGCGCCTTTTCGCCGTCTGCGGGAACGGCTTCGAGGATCTCTGCGAGAAGCTCGTACTTCCCCATCGGCATCACGTGGAGACCCCGGGCGACTTCCCGGATCGCGACCGCGAGCTCGCGGGCGATCGCGAGACCCTCGGCCTTTTCATGCTCCGGACCTTTCTCGGAGGCGCGGCGCATCCGATCCTGGATGGACGGCGGCACGACGATGCCGGGGACCTCGTTGGCGAAGAACATCGTCTGCTTGAGCGACCGCAGCGGGATCAGCCCGATCAGAACCGGGATCGCGCGGGACTCCTCGCACGCGAGGAAACGTTCGAGCGACTCGACGTCGTAGACCGGCTGGGTCTGGGCGAAGCTCGCGCCCGCCTCGATCTTCGCGCGGAGCTTCGAACGCTCGACATCGAGATCGAATGCCGCCGGGTTCGCGGCGCAGCCGATCGCGAACTGGGTCACCGAGCCGATCGCGTTCCCCGCGAGGTCCGCGCCGGAATTCAGTCCTTTCGCAATCCGCAGCAACCCGAGGACGTCGACCTCGGAGACCTGTTTTCCCTGCGGATAGTCGCCGATCTTCAGGGGATCTCCGCCGAGGCACAGAAGAGCTTTCAGACCGAGGCCGGAAGCGCCGAGCAGATCGGACTGCAGGCCGAGCACGTTGCGATCGCGCGTCGTGATCTGAACGACGGCGTCGAGCCCGACCTCGCGCTGGATCAGGGCGGCAACCGCGATCGACGACATGCGGAGTCTCGCCATGGGGTTGTCGGTCACGTTCGCCGCGTCGACTCCGCGGGTCTTGGCGAGCCGCGCGCCCTCGATCGCCGCGGAAAGGTCGACGCCGCGCGGCGGCTCGATCTCCGCCGTCACGACGAACGCGCGCGGGTCCGCGAGGCGCCGCTTCAGGCGGGACGTTTCGATCGAAGGCTCGGAGATCTTCGGTGAGGGACTCTCGACCACCACCGAAGCGGCCGGAGCCGCCGCGACGCGCTTTCTGCCGGAGACCGCACTGGCCATTGCCCGCGTGTGTTCGGGCGTCGTCCCGCAGCAGCCGCCGATGATCGCCGCGCCGGCCTCGACGAACGCCTCCGCGTACTCGCGCAGGTAGTCGGGCGAGGACAGGTAGACGTTGCGCCCGTGGACGATCGTCGGGTAGCCCGCGTTGGGCATGACCGAGAGCGGCGCGGCGATGGCCGCCGGGAGCCGCGCGAAGATGTCGTGGGATTCCTGCGGACCGAGGGTGCAGTTCATGCCGACCCCGTCGGCGCCCGCCATCGCCAGGGTCGAGAGGGCGTGCCGGGCGCTCTCTCCGAACGCGGTACGGCCGTCCGCGAGAAACGTCATCTGCGCGACGATCGGTGCATCGGCCGACAGACCGCGGACGGCGCGGACCGCTTCCGCGGCTTCGAGAAGGCTGCCGAACGTCTCGAGCAGGATCAGGTCGACTTCGGCCTCCAGGAGCACGCGAGCCTGCTCCTGGAAGATCTCGCGGACCTGGGTCATCGTGAGCGTCCCGTACGGCTTCACGAGAGCGCCGAGCGGGCCGATGGACCCGGCGACGAAAACCCTTTCGCCGACCGCCGCCTCGCGGGCGAGTCGAACGCCTTCCCGGTTGATCTTCTCGAGAGAGTCGGACCACTCGTGCGCCGTCAGCTTCACGCGGTTGGCGTCCCACGTGTTCGTGGTCAGGATGCGCGCGCCGGCGTCGCAGTAGTCTTCGTGAACCTCGCGGACGGCTTCCGGATCGGAGATGTTCAGGGGTGATTTCGCCTGGTCGGGAGACGCGCCGCGCGAGACGAGGAGCGTCCCCATGGCGCCGTCTGCGAGCAGCACCTCCTCCGAGATTGCCTGACGAAAGTTTTTCTTCATGGACGCGAAACGCCTCCCGAATCCGAGAGGCGTCGTCGAAGCGAGTCGGTCGCGGCGCCCCTCATCTTCTTCTCCTCCCGTTCCGGCCGGGACCCCCGCGGTCCTCGATCCCCGGTCGGAGAATCCGGAATTGGCACCTGGCGACCGCGCCGCGACGCGCGGATCCGGTTGCCGTGGGCTGGTTCCCCGAAGCGGCGAAGCCGCGAAGGAGAATCGCCCTGCTTCGCGACCTGGTCGCTTCGCAGGGCCTTCGGGCCGGTCCCTTACCCACTCTCGATGTGGCCGGCGGGCACGGGCATGGACCCCGGAACACGCCGACGGATTCAAAGAGCCGCAAGAACAGTAGTCGCGGCCGGAGCGGGTGTCAAATCGGCAGACACTTCCGCGAGCGTTGCCGCCACGGTACGCTCGACGGCCCTCGTCGAGCGGGCGTTCTCCCGGCCCGGAAAGGAGCCGGGATGACCACAGTCCTGTTTCTCTACCTCTCCCTGGTCTCGCCCGAGGCGGCGGCCCCGACGGAGCTCGTGCTCACGATCGAAAGGGATCACGGATCTTCGAGCGATCACGTCACGCTCTGCCGCGTTCGGGTGGTCAACTACGGCGCCCGTTCGTGGGCGGGCCGCTCGATCGCATTCGAGGCGCGGGCCATCCGAGACGGAGCCGTCGCCGCAACCGAGCGGGGGAGGTTCGGCCTCACGCTTCTCCCCTACGGGAGTCTCGAGACGATGATCGGCTTCACCGGCCGGTTCGACCGTTTCGAGGTGGCCGCCTCCGGCCGGGCGCCCGGCGGCAAACGACCGCGAGGCAGCCCGTCGCGCGGCCGCGGAAGAAACCGGCGGTCCAGAGGCTAGAATGCCGGCGCATGAAAATCCTCGTCGTCGGGGGAGGTGCCCGCGAGCACGCGCTCTGCTGGTCGTTCTCGAAGAGCTCCGCCGTCGAGGAGATCTTCTGTGCGCCCGGCAATCCGGGGATCGCCGAAGTCGCCGACTGTCTTCCCGTATCGTCGAACGAGATCGTCGAGCTCGCCGACATCGCGGAAAAGCTGCGCGTCGATCTGACGGTGGTCGGCCCCGAGGTCCCCCTCTCGCTCGGAATCGCCGACGTGTTCGCCAAGAGAGACCTGCCGATCTTCGGCCCGAGCCGCCTCGCCGCCCAGATCGAAAGCTCCAAGGCGTTCGCGAAAGAGTTCTTCACGCGTCACGGGATTCCGACCGCCCGCTTCGTGGTCTGCGCGTCCGCCGACGAGGCGCGTTCCGCGATCGAGAGCTTCGGCTACCCGGTCGTGGTGAAAGCCGACGGTCTCGCCGGCGGAAAAGGCGTACTGACCGTCGAGTCGGCTCCCGAGGCGGAAAAAGCCCTCGGGCTCTTTTTCGGCGAGCGCGTTTTCGGCGCCGCGGGCGACCGGGTCATCGTCGAAGAGTTCCTCCGCGGCCAGGAGGCCTCGTTCCTGGCGATCTGCGACGGCGAGGTGGCGGTTCCGCTGCCGACTGCCCGCGATTACAAGAAGGTGTACGACGGAGACCGCGGGCCGAACACCGGCGGGATGGGAGGACACTC
>DASUAD010000666.1:0-8255 GCA_035763965.1 Thermoanaerobaculia bacterium
CGAGCCGACCGTTTCGCGCGAGCTCGAGGAGGAGGGCGTGAAGAAGTTCTCCGACTCCTACGATTCCCTGCTCAAGGCGATCGCGGAAAAAGAAAAGGCGATGAGGGTCGCCTGAAACTCGCGCTCGGTCGCTTCGAAAAATCCTGGCGGGAGTCCCTCCGGCGGCTCGAGCGGGAGCGGGCCGTGGAGCGCATCTGGTCGGGTGACGCGACGTTGTGGAAGTCCGATCCCGGGCACCGCAGTACGATCGAGAACGCGCTCGGCTGGCTCACGATCGCCGACCGGATGGCCGCTTCGCTCCCCCGACTCGAGGAGCTCTCGGCGGGGCTCTTTCACGGGACCGAGCGCGTGCTCGTCCTCGGCATGGGAGGTTCGTCGCTCGCGCCGTTCGTCTTCGCATCGTCCTTTCCCCGCCGTCCGGGCTTCCCGCGGCTCGAGGTCCTCGACTCGACCGAGCCTTCGACCGTCCTCGCCGCCGCGGAGAGCGCGCCGCCGGAGCGGTCGATCTACGTCGTCTCGTCGAAGTCGGGGACGACACTCGAGCCGAACCTCTTCTTCGACTGGTTTTTCGCGGTCGCGGAGAAGGAGCTCGCCGGCCGCGCGGGCGAGCGCTTCGTGGTCGTCACGGATCCGGGGACGCCGCTCGAAAAGGTGGCGCGGGACCGCGGCGTGCGCGCGATCGTCCCCGGAGATCCGGCGATCGGCGGCCGATACTCGGCCCTGTCGGCGTTCGGAATCGTGCCGGCCGCGCTCGCCGGAATCGACGTCGGCGAGATGCTCCGGCGGGCCCGGGCCGCGGCTGCGGAGTGTCGCGAGCCGGCGCCCGACCGGAATCCCGGCGCGTCGCTCGGAGCGGCCATCGGCGCTCTCGCCCTCGAGCGGCGCGACAAGCTCACCTTCTCGGTCGGCGCCCCGGTCGACCGTTTCGGCATGTGGCTCGAGCAACTGATCGCCGAGTCGACCGGCAAGGAGGGCAAGGGCGTGCTGCCCGTGGAAGGGGAGCCCCTCGGAGCGCCCGAGGTCTACGGGGAGGACCGGTTCTTCGTCCGCATCTCCCCTCCCGGTGCGCCGGATCCCGACGGATCGCTCGCGAAGCTCGCGGGCAGCGGGCATCCGGTTGCCTGGCTCGAGATTCCCGACGCCCTCGAGCTCGGCGCGGAGATGTTCCGGTGGGAGTTCGCGACCGCGATCGCCGGCGCGCTCGTCGGCATCGACCCGTTCGATCAGCCGAACGTCCAGGAGGCGAAGGACCGCACGAACGAGATCCTCGGGGGGAAAGGAGGCGCCGCGGCCGAAGAGCCTCCGTCCGCACCCGATCCGAATGCGCTGGCGAAGCTCATCGACTCGATCGCCCCCGGCGACTACTTCGCGATCACCGCGTATCTTCCGCCCACGCCGGAAAACGAGGAACGGCTGGCGCGGATCCGCCTGCCCGTCCGCGACGCGAAACGCGTCGCCACGACGGTGGGATTCGGACCGCGTTTCCTCCACTCCACCGGCCAGTTCCACAAGGGGGGCCCGGAGACCGGCGTCTTCCTGCAGATCACGACCGAGTCGCTCGCTCGCGTCGCCATTCCCGGCCGGCCATGGGGGTTCGGGCCGGTGATTTCCGCGCAGGCGGCGGGAGATCTCGCCGCGCTTCGTTCCCGCGGCCGGCGCGCTCTCTCCGTGCGCATCGCCGAGCCGGGGGCGGGACTCACATCGCTTGCCGGCGAGGTCGAGCGGGCGGCCGGTGTCGCCCGGTAGAAAGGAGCGGCGATGAAGCTCGGTTTCGTGGGGCTCGGCCGCATGGGCGGGAACATGGTCCGCCGGCTTCTCGCGGACGGGCACGAGATCGTCGCATGGGCCCGCAGCGCCGAGTCGGTCGCCGAGGCGGTGTCGGAAGGAGCGACCGGGGGGACGTCGCTCGAGGACGTCGTCGCGAACCTCTCTCCGCCGCGCGCCATCTGGCTCATGATCCCGGCGGGCGATCCGGTCGAAAAGTCGGTTACGACCCTGAAACCGCTGCTCTCCCGGGGGGACGTGATCGTCGACGGCGGCAACTCCCGTTTCTCCGACTCCGCGCGGCGCGCCGCGGAGCTCGAAGCCGAAGGGATCGGATTCCTCGACGCGGGAACCTCCGGCGGGATCTGGGGGCTCGAGTACGGATACTGCCTGATGGTCGGCGGACGGTCCGACTACTTCCGCATGGTCGAACCGGTGTTCCGGACGCTCGCGCCTCCCGAGGGCTATGCGCACGTCGGCCCGCCGGGAGCCGGGCACTTCACCAAGATGGTCCACAACGCCGTCGAGTACGCGATGTTGCAGGGATACGGCGAAGGGTTCGAGTTGCTGCAGGCGTCCGGCTACGACCTCGACCTGCTGCAGATTGCGCGGCTCTGGACGCACGCCTCGGTCGTGAGGTCCTGGCTGCTGGACCTTCTCGTGCGCGCCCTCGAGAAAGACCCGAAGCTCGCCACGGTCAAGGGATTCGTGGAGGACTCGGGAGAAGGGCGCTGGACGCTCCACGAAGCGATCGAGCGCGCCGTCCCGATGCCGGCGCTCGCCGACGCACTCTTCGCGCGCTTCACCTCGCGCCAGCCCGAGTCGTTCTCCGCCAAGGTGATCGCCGCACTGCGCGCCCAGTTCGGCGGCCACGCGGTGACGAAGGAATGATGTCAATACCCGTTCCACGGTCAGCCCCCTCACCCCCGGCACCCTCCGGCCGCTCGCTTCGCGAGATACGCGACCTTCGGTCGCGGCCGGAACATCCTGTCGGCGTCGCCAGTCGAGACCCCTTCGCACTCTCCCGCGGAGGGAGAGGGTGCAACCTTCGGTCGAGGGAGACCGTGACGTCATGAAGACCGAAGAAGAGCTCCGGCCGCCCGCGACGCTCATCATCTTCGGAGCGTCGGGGGACCTCACGAAGCGGCTGCTCGCACCCGCGATCGCTCATCTCTCCCGCGACGGAGCGATCTCGCCCGATTTCGCGATCGTCGGCCTCGCGCGGACCCCTTATGCCGACGAAGAGTTTCGCCGCCGGTTGGAAGACGGCGCGCGCGAGTTCAGCCCGCGCGAGCAGGGGCGGCCCGGCGAGCTGCCGGCCATGCTCCGCTACCTCACGGGGGACTTCGGAGACCCCGATCTGTACACCCGCCTGCGGCAGGTTCTCGAGGAAATCGAGTCGAAGCGCGGCGGGAACCGGAACCGGATCTTCTACCTCGCGACGCCGCCCGAGACCGACCCGGAGATCATCCGGCTGATCGGCGAGCACAAGCTCTCCGAGCCGGAAGGTGGTTGGGCACGGGTCGTCGTCGAGAAACCGTTCGGACACGATCTCGAGTCCGCGAAACAGCTGAACATCTGCCTGCGCCAGGTGTTCGACGAGCGGCAGATCTACCGGATCGACCATTACCTCGCGAAGGAAACGGTCCAGAACGTCTTCGTGCTCCGGTTCGCGAACGGAATCTTCGAGCCGTTGTGGAACCAGCGCTACGTGGACCACGTGCAGATCGCGGTCGCCGAGACCGTCGGGGTCGGCCACCGCGCCGGCTATTACGAGCGGGCGGGCGTGCTGCGCGACATGTTCCAGAATCACCTTCTCCAGCTCCTTTGCCTCACCGCGATGGAGCCGCCCGTGAAGTTCGAGGCGGACGCCGTTCGCGCGGAGAAGGTGAAAGTGCTCCAGTCGATCCGACCGTTTCCCGCGGACGGAGCGGACGCCTGGTCGGTCCGCGGTCAGTACGGACCGGGCGTCGTCGAGGGCAAAGGCGTGCCCGGGTACCGCGAGGAGCCGGGTGTCGCGCCCGACTCGAAGACGGAAACGTACGGCGCCGTCAAGTTCGTCATCGACAACTGGCGGTGGGCCGGGGTGCCGTTCTACGTCCGCTCCGGGAAGCGCATGGCGATGCGCGTCTCGGAGATCTCGATCGAGTTCAAGAGCGTCCCGCACCACTATTTCCGCCACGCGGACGGCCACCTCCCCCCGAACGTGCTGCGCCTGCGGATCCAGCCCGAAGAGGCCGTGTCATTGAAGTTCGAGGCGAAGATCCCCGGGACTTTCGGGGAGGTCGAGTCGGTGTTCATGGACTTTCCTTACTCGAAGCTCGGCGCCGCGCAGCACGGCGGGTACGAGCGACTGCTGGTCGACGTGACCCACGGAGACCAGACCCTCTTCATCCGCGGCGACGAGGCGGAGGAGGCATGGCGAGTCCTCGATCCGTTGCTCAAAGCGTGGTATGCCGAGCCGCCTCCCGAGCTTCCGAACTACGCCGCCGGAACCATGGGGCCCGAAGCGGGCGACCGCTTCATCGAGCAGGACGGCCGGCGCTGGCGCACCTTCTCGAAGTGAAAGGATCGCCGCCGCCGGAAAGGCCACCCCGCTTCGAACTTCGCGTCCTGCCCGACGCCGCCGTCGCCGCCGAGGCCGCCGCCCGCGAGCTCGTCGAGGCGTCGAAAGACGCGCTCGGCAACCGCGCGACGTTCTGCGTCGCGCTGTCGGGCGGATCGACGCCGAAGCGGATGTTCCAGGCCCTCGCGGGGGAGGAGCTCCGCGGGCTCGTCGACTGGAAGCGGGCGCGTGTCTTCTTCGCGGACGAGCGCTGCGTGCCTCCGAACGACGAGCGCTCGAACTACCGCCTGGCGAAGGAGCACCTGCTCGATCCGCTCGCGGTTCCGCGGGAGAGCGTCTTCCGGATGCGGGGAGAGGAAGAGCCGGAGCGCGCGGCCCGAGACTACGAAACGGTGCTGCGCCGCGAGCTCGGGGCCGGGCGGGCCGCTCCGCGCTTCGACCTGGTCTTCCTCGGCCTCGGAACCGACGGCCACACGGCGTCGCTCTTCCCGGGCAGCCGCGCGGTCGAGGAGAAACGGCGATGGGTCGCGGCCATCGGGGCGCCCAAGCTCCCGGAGCGGCGCCTGACGCTGACGCTGCCGGTCTTGAACGCTTCGCGGCGCGTGGTCTTCCTCGTCACCGGGGAGGAGAAGCGCGCCGCGGTCGCCGCGGTCCTCGCCGCGAAGCGCGGCTCGAGCAGTCTCCCCGCTTCACTCGTGAAGCCGAAGCGCGGCTCCCTGATCTGGATTGTTGACGAGGCTGCGGCAGCGGGACTTCAGTAGCGCGGAGGCCGTTATGGGTCGCGGCGCGAGGCATCAGGCGCTCGGTCGAGACCGGCTTGTCGAGCCGAGCGCCGGTGGCGAAGCCAGAGGCCGAGCGAGCGACCGCGACGGTCTATGCGCCCTCAGCTGCCGTCTTGTCCGCCTTCGACTGCGCGATGATCTTCTCCTGGATCGAGTGCGGCACCTCGGAATAGTGGTCGAACTCGAGGTGGAACGAACCGCGGCCCTGCGTGATCGAGCGCAGCTGCGCGCCGTAGGTGAGCATCTCGGACATCGGAACCTGCGCCCGGATCACCGTCTCGTCCTCGCCGCTTTCCATCCCCTGCACCTGGCCGCGCCGGGACGAGAGGTCTCCCATGAGATCCCCGACGTACTCGTTGGGCGTATTGACCTCGACGTTCATGATCGGCTCGAGGATCGTCGGCCGTGCTTTCTCCATCGCGTCCTTGTAGGCGAGCGCGCCGGCGATCTTGAATGCGAGCTCGGAGGAATCGACGTCGTGGTACTGGCCGTCGATCAGGATGACGCGGAAGTCGACCATCGGGAATCCCGCGAGGTAACCCTTCTTGCGCGCGTCCTGGATCCCCTTTTCGACGGCCGGGATGAAGTTGCGTGGGATGGCGCCGCCGTAGATCTCGTCGACGAACTCGAAGTCGGCGCCGCGCCCGAGAGGCTCCACCTTGATCTTGCAGTCGGCGAACTGGCCGTGCCCGCCGGTCTGCTTCTTGTGGCGTCCGTGCGCTTCCGCGCGGCGGGTGATCGTCTCGCGGTACGGCACCTTCGGCGGGTGAAGGATGACCTCGACGCCGTATCGTTTCTTCAGCCGCGCGACGGCAATCTCGACGTGGAGCTGCGAAGCGCCGGCGAGATGGAACTCCTTCGTCTCCTCGTCGCGCTGGAAGCGCAGAGACGGGTCCTCCTCGATCAGTTTGTGGAGAGCGGTCGAGATCTTGTCTTCGTCCCCTTTCGCCTTCGGTTCGATCGCGTACGCGATCGCGGGCTCCGGCACGACGAGCTTCGGCAGCACGACCGGATGATCCTTGGTCGTCAGGGAGTCGCCGGTCCCGGTCTCCTTCAGCTTCGCGACTGCCACGATGTCGCCGGCCCGCGCCTCCGGGACGTTGACGTGCTCCTTGCCCTGGGGGAGGAACAGACCCGAGAAGCGCTCGGGCGTGCTCTTCGTCGCGTTCCAGTACGTGCCGTCCGACTGAAAATGGCCGGAGCGCACCCGCATGTAGGAAATGCGTCCCGCGAACGGGTCGGAGACCGTCTTGAAGACCTGCGCGACGGCGCGCCCCTTCTCGTCGCAGACGACCTCGACCGGTTTCCCGTCCTTGCCCGTGCCCTCGACCCGGCTGCCTTCCGGCGAGGGGAAGAGGTCCACGCAGGCGTCGAGAATGCGACGCACGCCGATCCCGAGCGAGGAGGACGCGCAGAACACGGGGAAGAGCTTGCGCGCCGCGACCTCGTGCTTCAGGCCGGGAAGGAGGTCCGCTTCGTCGAGCGTTCCCTGCGAGAAGAACTTCTCCATGAGCGTGTCGTCGCCCTCCGCGACCATCTCGACTAACTTCTCGTGCTCCTCCCGCGCCCGCCCGCCGAGATCCTCCGGAATCGGGCCGTCCTGGCGCTGGCCGTTCTGGGTGATGTGGCCTTCCATTCTCACGAGGTCGACCGTCCCGCGGAACGCCTTCTCCTCGCCGACCGGGATCTGAAGGGGCACGACGCCGCGGCCATACTTCTTGTGAAGCGACTCCATCGTTCTCTCGAACGAGGCCCGCTCGCGATCCATCCGGTTGGCCACGAAGATCACGGGGCGTCCGAACTGAGCGGCGAACTTCCAGACCTTGTCGGTCTGGACTTCGACGCCCGAAACCGAATCGAGGACGATCAGGACCGCGTCGGCCGCGGCGACCGCGGCGTGGGCCTCCGGCGAGAAGATCCCGTAGCCCGGGGCGTCGAGGAAGTTGACGCGGACGTCTCGGTGGATAGCGTGCGCGCAGGAGAGGTTGATCGAGATCTGGCGCTCGATCTCTTCGCCGTCGAAGTCGGTCGGGCAGGTGCCCTCGTCGATCCGGCCGGGCCGCGTCGTCGCCCCCGCGGCGTGCAGCATCGCCGCGACCAGCGTTGTCTTTCCGACTGTGTTGTGGCCCACGACGGCGACGTTGCGCAGCGCGGGCGCGGAGAAGATTTTCATAGGCGGGGGATTATATTCGGGGGGCGTGGGCCCGGAACGGCGAAGAGTTCAACAGGCCCTCTGGATCAAAACGATCAAGAAGACGAGCCCGGCGCAGAACAGCAGCCCGAACAACAAAAACGCCGCGGCGACTGCTTTGCCGCTGGACAGCCGGGCCCGATCCTCTTCGTCCGCCATCCGCGATGCTCCCGGTAAAGGTTTACGGTTTACCGTTTACGAGTCGTGACCGTCCTCTCCTGCCTCGCCCTCGGGATCGCGTTCGTGATCGCCGTCGGTCTCCTCGTCTTTGCGGGGATCCTCCTCGGCTGGACCCTGCCTTCCCTGATCGAGCGGGCGCGCGCGGCGCGGCGCGCCGGGCGTCGGAGCGATCGTTGATGCTCGAATCGAGGAGGAAATCCCCGGTTCACCGCGCGAGGATACGCTTCCGAGCGTCGCGGCTCGGGACCGCGCCGCGGGTTGACCCTTCGGTGATCGCCGTCTAGAATGCCTCCTTCTTCCGCGATGTCTCTTTTTCCGCGGCGCCCCGCTTTCGGCGCCGGGGGAAAGGGGTAAAGTCAAGCCACATGGCAGATCGGGGTATCGCGGGCCCGAAGGTCGCGAAGCTCGGCCGCTACGAGGTCGTGAGCGAGCTCGGAAAGGGCGCGATGGGCATCGTGTACCTCGCGAAAGACCCGGTCATCGGACGTCTGGTCGCCATCAAGACCATCCGCGTGAGCGCCGGCGGCGACGAAGAGGATACCCAGGAGTTTCGGGAGCGTTTCGTGCGGGAAGCGCAGACGGCTGGGATCCTCTCTCACCCCAACATCGTCACGATTCACGACATCGGGGAGGACCCCGACACCCAGACGTCCTTTATCGCGATGGAGTACATCGAGGGCAAGAACCTGAAGACGCTCCTCGGCGAGAAGACGAAGTTCCCGTACGAGCAGGTCTCCGAGATCGTGGCCGAGGTCGCCGAAGCGCTCGACTA
>DASUAD010000667.1:0-3158 GCA_035763965.1 Thermoanaerobaculia bacterium
GCCCGGGCGGCGTCTCCTTCAACCGGACCAAGTTCGACGAGGTCGTCGACCGCTACGCGTTGACCCTCGGCGGGCCGTTCTGGAAGGACCACCTCTGGTTCTTCGGCGCCTACGAGTGGGCGACGGTTCCGGTCCCTCTGGCGCAGACGGCCACTTCGGACGTACACGCGACCGGGACCGGCGAGGAGTACCAGTCGGTTCAGGACCAGAAGCTCTGGGACGCGAAGGTCACCTTCCAGGCGACGCCGTCGCATCTGTTCACCGCCCAGGCCAACAGCGATCCGATCAGCGGCTTCGTCGTGAACTACTGGGGCAACACCAACCCCGCGGCCGAGCGCGAGGCGCTGACGGCCCAGGACCAGAACTCCTGCGGAGACAAGGCCGGAGAGAAGGCAATCTGCGTCTGGCAGGGTCGCTGGGCCGGCGTCTTCGGCCAGAACCTGTCCATGGAAGCTCTCTATGCCGAGCAGCAAGGCGACATTTTCGTGAGCCCCTTCGAGGGCAACGGGACGCCAATCTTCAGCTTCTCCGATGAGCTCTTCTACAACGGCGCCACGTTCGACGGTTTCGTCAAGCGGCCGCGCAAGCAGGCGAACCTGTCGGCGACCCTCTACACGAACCTGTTTGGTAACACTCACACCTTCAAGGGCGGCGTCGACTACCAGGACCTCGAGTCGGTGGCCTTTTTCACCTATCCCACGAACCAACTGTTCCTGGTCACGGACTTCGATCCCGTGACCCGGCAGATGACGCTGTCGCCGGGGGACAACCGCCTCGACTTCATCGATCCGGCGCAGTCGGTCTCGGAGGGGAAGATCTGGGGCTTCTACGCCCTGGACAAGTTCGAGGTCGGAAAGCATCTCTTCTTCAACATCGGCGCGCGCGTCGACTCCCAGCAGGCCGACAGCGATATCGGCGATACGGTCATCGACACGACGACCTTCTCCCCGCGCGTCACCGGCGTCTACGACATCTTCGGCAACGGGAAGACGCTCGCTTCCGCGGCATACGGCCGTTACTACCAATTCCTCGTGCAGGACATCGCCGACTCGATCTATGCCGGCGTGGCCCAGCAGGCCAACTACGACCTCTACACCTGGGACGGCACGCAGTTCGTTCTCGAAGATCAGATCCGGGTCGGCGCCGGGATCACCCCGGTCAACGACGACCTGAAGCCGTCGTACATCGACGAGATCAACGTGTCTCTCCAGCAACAGCTCGGCAACACGATGGCTGTCGGGATCCGCGGCATCTACCGGCAGTGGAAAGATCTCATCGACGATCGCCGGGTGCTCGACGCGGAAGGCAACAAGATCACCTTGCCCGAGAACATCGGCGACGAAGCCCGTCGCTACTTCAAGGGAATTGAGCTCACGTTCGAGAAGCGCTTCTCCCGCAACTGGCAGGCTTCGATGAACTACACCCTCTCGCGGTCCGAGGGCAATCACTTCAGCAACTACACGTCTCAGCTCTTCGACTACGCCAACGAGACGTGCAGCATCTCCGGCGTGGGAACCATCCCGTGCTCGACAGCGGCCGGCTCCAACCAGTACGGCTACGCGGCGTACGACCGCACGCACATCTTCCAGGCCTTCACGGCTTACACCCTTCCCCTGAAGTGGGTGGCGATCACGGCCGCACCGACGTTCGTGTGGCAGTCGGGTCTGCCCTACCAGATGCAAAGCGCTTTCCGGGTCAACGGAGAGACCAAGAACTACTTCCGCGACAAGCGCGGCTCGCACCGCCTGACCAACAGCTATCAGCTCGACTTCGCCCTCGAGGCGGTCTTCAAGCCATGGGGTCCGATCGAGATCGGCGCCAAAGGGGAGGTCTTCAACGTGACCAACCAGCAGTACCAGCTGACCTGCACCGGCGCGTGCCTCAACCCGGGCCCGAACTTCGGCCGCCCGACCTCGCGTGCCAACATGCAGGCGCCGCGCGGCTATCGGTTCTCGGGGCTCGTCCGCTTCTAACTCTGGACTCGGTCATCCCGGGCCCCGGCAACGCCGGGGCCCTTTCTTTTTCCCGGAGGCTAGAATGCCCACCGTGACATTGCGGCGGCTGCTTGCTCCTCTCGCGCTCCTCGTCCTCGCAACGGCCGCGCTCCGGGGACAGGCACCCTCCGACGACGAGGACTGGGCAAAATCGCCGCAAGCATATTTCCTGACCGCGGAAGAAAAGCGCGAGTGGCAGCGGCTGGGATCGCGCAGCTCCCGCGAAGAATTCATCGAACGGTACTGGTTGAAGCGCGACCCCTCGGCCGGGACGCCCGCCAACGAGTTCCGCGACCTCGTGCTGAACCGGATCCGCACGGCCGACTCCCGTTATCGCATCGAAAAGACGCCCGGATCCCGCACCGCTCAGGGGTTCGTCTTCATCGTGTTCGGAACGCCGGCGCGCGTGGAGCAAAAGCGGGCGGTGGGTCCCGAGGCGCCGCGGGTTCTGGCGCCCGGGGATCCCAATAATCCCGTGGGGCTGATCGAAGGGACCGAGCACGTGTACACCTGGTTCTACGAGCGCGAGAGGACGCCACGCGTTCTCGAGGCACTCGGCATACCGACGCTTTCGATTGAATTCGTCGTCGAGCCCCACCGGCATCACGACGAGCTCCAGAAACCCGGCCTCGTGAACGACTACCGCGAAGTCCTCGCCCGCAAGACGATCGTGAACCCGGACCTCGTTCCGGGCGGTTCCGCGCAGGCCGCGGCACCCGCAGCGTCGGCTGCGGCATTGCTGCCTCTGTCGGCCGCCGCCCGTGCTCTCCTCGAGAGGGCGACTCCCCAGGGGACTCTCGAAGACGAGAAACGGCCGGTGTTCGGCAGCGCGATCCTCTGGGGCGATCGAAGCACTCCGGAGACCGTGACCTGGGCGTACCTGCCCGCGAAAAACGCAAGCGACGAGAAGATGAACTTTCACGCGCTCGTTCGTCCGGCGGAGGGCGGCCCCGAAGTCCTCGCGGACTCCGAGCCAGTCGCCACTTCGTCGATTCTGCCGACCGCGAAACCCGGACGCGTCGTCATTCGCCGGCTCAGCCGGCTGGCTCGCGATCGACTGGGCACCGCGGCGCAGCTGGAGCTCCTGCGTGACCTTCTCCGCGTCATCGACGTTGGCGAGCTGGACGAAATACCACAGCGATTCGGTGCGCGCGAACTCCGCGT
>DASUAD010000668.1:0-6475 GCA_035763965.1 Thermoanaerobaculia bacterium
GAGCTCGACGAAGTCGCCCGCCACGCGAGCGACCAGGCCCAGGCCCAGCAGGGCGGTTACCGGGGCTTCCGCCGCGACACGAAATTCCTGAGATCGATCGACCACTTCGCAGACCGTGCCGAGGCGTTCCACGAGCGCATAGACAACTACCGGACGCGGCCGTGGCAGGTGGATGAGGAGCTCGAGCACCTGATCCGCGACGCCCGCAACGTCCAGACCCGGCTCCGCCGGGCCCGCTTCGTCGATCGGCACACGGTGGAAGACTGGGACGAGGTTGTCGATCTCCTGAACCGGATGTTGAACGAGTACCGCTACCCCGGCCGTTACACCGACGACCGTTGGGGCGACGACCGGTATCGCCGGTACCCGGACTCCCGTCACGGTTCGTCCGACTCCCGGTATTGGACGGACATCCGCCCGCTCGCGCGCGAGCTCGAGGAGAGGGCGGCTCGAATGAGTCAGCTCGCGGTTCGCTCCGGCAGCCGCTATGGATACTCCTCCGAGCTCCGTCGCTTCAGCGATGAGGCGCGCGACTTTCGCGCCGCGGTGGACAGCCGCAACCTCTCGCGCAACGAGCTGCGCTCGCGCGTCAATCGCCTGCTCGAGGAAGCGCGGGACGCCTACAGCGAGGTCAGCCGGGTCGGGGCGGAAACGAGAGTGGCCGTCGAGTGGGACGGCGTCGTCCGCGTGCTCGATCGGATGCGCGATCTCGTCGCTTGACCGTTTCCGGCTCTTCACTCCACGGGGCCTTCGGGCCCCGTTTTCTTGTGCAGGACGGGTTCGATCCTGTCCCTTCGCAGGCGCAGAGCTAGAATCCGGCGCCGGCGCGAGCCGCTCCATGGCAATCGGAATCCGGGCAGAGGATCTGCGGAAGACCTACACATCTCCGCCGCCCACCGCGGCGGCCACGCGCGGCGTCGGGCTTCGCCTGGGACGGCGCGGACCCAGGCAGAAGTACGAGGTCAAGGCTCTCGACGGCCTTTCGCTCGACGTCGCGCCGGGAGAGATCTTCGGCTTGCTCGGCCCGAATGGCGCCGGAAAGTCGACGACGGTCGGGGTCCTCACGACGCGCGTGCGCCCGACCAGCGGGCGCGCCTGGATCGGTTCCTACGACGTCTGGAACGACGGCGTGGCGGTCAAGCGTCTCATCGGGGTCGTTCCCCAGCGGCCGAACCTCGACCTGGCTCTCACGGGCCGCGAGATCCTGACGTTCCACGGTGCGTACTTCGGTGTTCCCGCCGCCGAGCGTGCGAGGCGCGCCCAGGAGCTGCTCGAGCGCTTCCAGCTCACCGACCGCGCGGACCAGCTCACGCTGGGATATTCCGGGGGAATGCTCCAGAGGCTTTCGATCGCGCGGGCCCTCATGCACGAGCCGCAGGTGCTGTTCCTGGACGAGCCGAGCGCTGGCCTCGATCCCCAGACGCGGCTGCTCCTGTGGGATCTGGTCCGGCGCGACAACGAGCGCGGCACCACAATCCTGCTGACGACGCACAACATGGAGGAGGCCGACGCTCTGTGTTCTCGCGTCGCGATCGTGGACCACGGCCGCGTCATTGCGATCGGCACCCCGCAGGAGCTGAAGAGCTCGATTCCCGGCGGATACCTCGTTCGGCTGCACCTCGCCGGAGCGCCCCCGGACCTGCTCGCGCGGTTCGAGAGCCTGCCCGGCGTCACCGAAGTCCGCTCGCCGGGAAACGGTGGAGTGGACCTCTACGCGGACCGCGGCGGCGCGCTCGTACCCGAGATCGCGCGGCTCTCGAGCGAGGCGGGCGTCGAAATCCGTGACGTCCGCATCTCGGAGCCGTCACTCGAGAATCTCTTCCTTCACCACACGGGGCGGAGCCTGCGGGATTGAACGCGAAAGCTTTCCTCGCGATGCTCCACCGGGACGCGCACGTCGCCCGGCGCAACTTCGTGACGCTCCTCCTGCAGACGCTCTTCCAGCCGATGCTGCTCGTGTTCGTCTTCGGAAGGATCATGACGACGAGCGGGCTCATCACGCCGCAGTACAAGAGCATGCTCCTTCCGGGAATCATCGCGCTCGCCATGCTCCTTTCGGGGGTCTGGTCGGTCGCGATGCCGCTCGTGTCGGAGTTCCAGTTCACCAAGGAGATCGAGGATCGGCTCCTCGCGCCGATCGAGATCGAAGGAGTCGCGATCGAGAAGGTCGTCGCCGGGATGCTCCAGGCGCTGGCCGCCGGCGCAGTCGTGATCCCGACCGCGTGGCTCGTGATGGGGCGCGGCGTCCAGCTCTCGTTCGCGGCCCCGATCCAGTTCGCCGTGCTCGCGCTCCTCGTGGCGTGCCTCGCGGCGTCGGTCGGTCTCGTTCTCGGCACGAGCGTCGGCCAGACCCAGATCGGCCTGATGTTTTCGCTCGTGATCGCTCCGATGATCTTCTTCGGTTGCGCGTATTACCCCTGGAGCTCGCTCGCTCCCTTCCCCCTGCTGCAGAAGGTCGTCCTGGTCAACCCGATGGTCTACGCGAGCGAGGGATTTCGCAGCACGCTCGTCCCCCGCTTCCCGCACCTCCCGAAGACGGCGATCTTCGGCGCGCTCTTCTTCTTCGACGCGATCTTCCTCGCCTTCGGCTTGAGGCAGTTCCGCCGCAAAGCGGTGGGATGACCTCCGAAAGCTGAGTCAGACGCATCAGAAGCACGTTCCGCCGACCGGATAGGGTGAGCACGTCACCCGACCGATTGCGGACGACCGCCGGGGAGGAGGAGCGATGCCCGCACGTTACGAGATGTCGACCACGGTCACGGGGTCTTTCGCCGAGGAGAAAGGCCGCGTGATCGATGCGCTGAAGGGTCAGGGCTTCGGTGTCCTGACGGAGATCGACGTTCAGAAGACGATGAAAGAAAAGCTCGGCGTCGAGATGGAGCCCTACGTCATCCTCGGCGCGTGCAATCCGCAGCTGGCTCACCGGGCGCTCGAAGCGGAACGATCGATCGGTCTCCTGCTCCCCTGCAACGTCGTCCTGCGTCAGGAGAATGGAACCGTCCGCGTTTCCATCCTGGATCCGGAGAAGATGTTCGAAGTCGCCGACGCCTCGACGCAACACGACCTCTCGGGTCTGCCCGAAGAGGCGCGCTCGAAGCTGGCGGCCGCGCTTCAAAGCCTCGAAGGTCGCTGACCCTCGCGGGGTCGATCAGGGTGAGCCGTGCCCCCCGTGGGGGGAGGCGGAGTGCGCCCCGTGAGGAGTTCCCCATCGGACCCGGAGAAAGAGGTGCCACGACACCGGACTCTCTCCGTAGACGTTCTCGAGCCCCGAGGGAAAGCGATAGCCGGTGACGTCCGCTCCGGCGCCGATCCGGAGTGCGGGACGTGAGACGAACTCGCGCAGGTAGCCGACCGTGAGGGCGGTGATCTCGGCGAAGTCCGGGAGCGAGATGGCGGGGTGAACTTCCGCTCCTTTGAACTCGAGGAGGTGCCGGTCCTTCTGGACCCACTCGAGCCTCCCGTAAACGTGATCGGAACGGGTGACCTGCCACGCCCCTTCGAGGAGCCACGAGTCGGAGGTGCCGTGCTCCTCGTCGTTTCGGCCCCAGAGCAGCGTGGCCGCGACCGGCCGGTCTCCGTCCGCGCCGTAGTGCGCGGACGCCGTCGTGCGACGGGTGTCCCCGGGCGCGAGAGCCTCCGGCTCGTTCAAGAACGCGTGGGAGATCTGCGCGGACCAACCGTTTCCGAACCCGAGCTTCACGCGCGCGGCGGCCGAGTCGATCCGGCCTCCCTCGATGTCCGTGCGATCCGCGTCCGGCTCGGCGCCGTGAAACGCCGAGCCTTCGACGGCGATTCCCTTCCACCCCGCGCCGGCGGTGACGACGTTGAACGCGATGTGGGTCGAGTCCTGCCAGTGGTGGCCGAGGGGAGCGGTCGGGTTCTCCCCCGCCGACGCGCGGTGCATGAATGCCGTCGGACCGATCACCGGCTCGCCGACGGGCGCGAGCTGCACCCACCACGCGGAGTCGGCTCCGATCGGCGCCCTCCACGTCGCCGACAGGTTCATGAAGAGGTCGTGCGGATGCTGGCGGTCGACGAGCGGCACGCCCCGGTAACTCTCCCCCGTCTGAAAGAGCTCGGGCGAGCCGCGCTTCTCGAACGTCCAGGGCTCGAGCGAGTTCATGAGCATCAGCGAGAGACGCCCGCGGCCGAACCCGCGCCCGGCGTGGATCATGCTCCAGTTGCTCGACTCGAGCGCGTCGGCGCCGGACGGACCGCCCTGGTCGTTGTACGAGAGACGCGCGATCCCCAGGAACATCACCTTCCAGCGCGACGAGGGCATACCCGCCATCGGAACGTGCGGCGTCATCCCGGTCATGAGCGTCATATCGGACTGGAAGAGATTGCGGTCTGCCGTCTCCATCGCTTTCGTTGCCTCGTGCTCGGGATACCCCGGCGTCGCGGTGGGCGTCGCGGGCGGCAGGTGATGTTCGTGCGGCGGAGCGGACGGCGCCGGCGTGGGCGTCGGGGGCGGAGCGTGGTGCTCGTGCTGCGCCGCGGCCGAGCCTCCGGCGAGGAGAGCCGCGAGCGCCGCGCAGGGGATGACCTTCTTCATGAATCGAGTCCTTTCGCAGGAGTCTCGAAGACCGGCGGCACGGGCTTCGCAGCCACCGCGGGTCGAGCCGGCATCGGCCGCAGGGGCGGCTGTCGGGCGTTGCAAGAGCGAAGCCGAGCCGTCAGTCCGGATGCGGGGGCGTTCCCGGAGCGTGCGTGTGCTCGGGCTCCGGCGTTGCTCCGGCAGGTGGAGCCTCTTCGTGATGCTCCTCGTGCTCCTCGGTTTCGCTCCGGAGCTCTCGCGTCTCTTCGTCCGTGATCTCGGGCAGGTGCCTCAGGAACGCGACCATCTGCCAGATTTCATTCTCCCCGTGCGTGGGCGAGAAGGCGGGCATCCCGGTCATCCGGATGCCGTTCGAGACGATCCAGAAGAGCTGCCCGTCGGTGCGCTCCTGGACGCGCGACAGCGTCAGGTCAGGCGCTCCGGGGTTCAGCCCCTGCCCGATCTCTCCGGGGTCCACGCCCGGCGCGCCGTGACAGACGACGCAGTTCTCGCGGAAGTGAGCCAGCCCCCCGCGAAGGGTTTGCGCGTCCATCGGCAGAGGGTTCTTCCGGACGGGTGCCCGGCGCGCAACCGCCTTGTTCAGCGCCAGCGTCGCGATGGCGCGTTCCGCTTTGCTCGGAGGCTTGATCGCCGAAACGTCGAACGACCCGCTCGAGACGACCGCGGCGCCGCCGATGACGACGAGCAAGACGCCGATCAGGACCCCGAAAAGGAATTTCACGTCTCCTCCTTTCGAGCCGGCTGCGCGAGATGGGGATAAAGATAGCCGAAGCGTCCGGGATCAGCCGTTCGACGGCGTCCACTGCCAGTTGCGGATCTCGGGCATGTCCTCTCCGCGCCGGCGGATGTACTCCTGGTGCTCGACGAGCTTGTCTCGGAGCATCTGCTTCAGGTGTCCCGCGCTGGCGCCCAGACCCGGGACCCGGTCGATGACGTCGCCGACGAGATGAAAGCGGTCGAGGTCGTTGCGAACGACCATGTCGAACGGGGTGGTGGTCGTTCCTTCCTCCTTGTAGCCGCGCACGTGGAGGTTGTCGTGGTTCGTTCGACGGTAGGTCAATCGATGGATGAGCCACGGATAGCCGTGGAACGCGAAGACGATGGGCTTGTCCTTCGTAAAGAGGTCGTCGAAGTCGCGGTCCTCGAGACCGTGGGGATGTTCGCTCGCGGACTGGATCGTCATCAGATCGACGACGTTGACCACGCGCACCTTGAGACGGGGCAGGTGAGTTCGCAGCATCTCGACCGCCGCGAGCGTTTCGAGCGTCGGCACGTCGCCCGCGCAACCCATCACCACGTCGGGCTCGGTACCTTCGTCGTTGCTCGCCCAGCTCCAGATCCCGATGCCTGCGGTGCAGTGCTTGATCGCGGCATCCATGTCCAGCCACTGTTGCTCGGGTTGTTTGCCCGCGACGATCACGTTGACGTAATTGCGACTGCGCAGGCAGTGATCGGTCACCGAAAGCAGTGTGTTCGCGTCCGGCGGAAGGTAGACGCGGACGACGTCCGCTTTCTTGTTGACGACGTGATCGATGAAGCCCGGGTCCTGGTGGCTGAACCCGTTGTGGTCCTGGCGCCAGACGTGTGAGGTCAGCAGGTAGTTGAGCGAGGCGATGGGCCGGCGCCAGGAAATCCCGCGGGTCGTTTTCAGCCACTTCGCGTGCTGGTTGAACATCGAGTCCACGATGTGAATGAACGCCTCGTAGCAGGAGAAGAAGCCGTGGCGGCCGGTCAGGAGGTATCCCTCCAGCCAGCCCTGACAGAGATGCTCGCTCAGGACCTCCATCACCCTCCCGTCCGGGGAGAGATGTTCGTCGGTCGGCAGGATTTCTCCGGTGAAGACCCGGTCCGTCGCCTCGAAGACGAGGTTCAATCGGTTCGAGGCCGTCTCGTCCGGACCGAAGATCCGGAAGTTCC
>DASUAD010000669.1:0-3367 GCA_035763965.1 Thermoanaerobaculia bacterium
CCGGAGCCGTGGCGTTCTCGGCGCGCGGCGTCGGATCGTCGGAGCCGCTCCGGCCCGAGCTCGACGAGAAAGATCGGGAAGTCAACCGCAGCGCGACGCTGCAGGTCGTCTTCCGCAACACTCGATGATCCAGAAGAAGGTCTGCATGCTCGGGGCGTTCGCAGTGGGTAAGACGAGCCTCGTCTCCCGGTTCGTGAGCAGCATTTTCTCGGACAAGTACCACACGACCGTCGGAGTCAAAGTGGACAAGAAGGTCGTGGCTGTGGGCGAGGAACAGGTCAATCTCCTGCTGTGGGACCTCTACGGGGAGGACGACTTCCAGAAGTTGCGGACTTCCTATCTGCGGGGCTCGGCGGGATACGTCCTCGTGGTCGACGGGACGCGCCGCGAAACCCTCGAGAAGGCAGTCGTTCTTCAGAGCCGGGCGCGCGAGACGGTCGGTCCGGTTCCGTTCGTTCTCATGCTCAACAAAGCAGACCTCACGGACAAGTGGGAGGTCGAGGACGCCGCGGTCGAGGAGCTCGTCAAGCAGGGATGGCCGGCTTTCCGGACGAGTGCCAGAACCGGCGCCGGGGTCGACCAGGCCTTTCTCACTCTCGCAAGAAGAATGATCGACTCGACGTGACCTCCGGCCCGCTGAAACGCCTGCGGGTCCACTGTCCGAACACCATTTCGATCTCGAAAGAGGAGAAAACGAGGATGAAGAACTTTCTTGTCGCGGCCGCGTTTGCCCTCGCAACCGTTGCGGCGGCGGCGCAGCAACCGCCTCCTGCCCGGCCGACTCCGGCCCCCCCGACTCTCGCTCGCCCGACTCCCGCC
Source organism: Thermoanaerobaculia bacterium (assembly GCA_035763965.1). GTDB lineage: Bacteria > Acidobacteriota > Thermoanaerobaculia > UBA5066 > Gp7-AA6 > Gp7-AA6. The sequence continues at coordinate 820 of DASUAD010000669.1, forward strand.
CCCCCGGCGGCTCAGGCCGCCGCCCCGGCGCCCGGCCCTTCGGTGACCGTTCTGAAGGCCGCGCGCTTGTTCGACGGCCGGTCCGACCGCGCGATCGAGAACGGCGTCGTGATCGTCGAAGGATCGCGAATCCGCGAGGTCGGAAGCGGCCTCCCGATCCCCACCGGAGCCACCTCCCTCGACCTCGGCGACGCGACGCTCATCGCGGGCTTCATCGACTCGCACACGCACTTGACCGACGAGTCCACGGACAACTGGCTCTCCGACTTCTACGAAGGCCTGCGCCGGCCGGTGCCGGAGAAGGCCATCATCGCGACGGCGTTCGCGCGGCGGGTGCTCGAGGCCGGATTCACGACGGTGAGAGATCTCGGCTCGAGCGACTCGATCGACGTCGGCCTGCGAAACGCGATCAACCGGGGGCTGGTTGCCGGCCCGCGCATGCTGGTTGCGCGCGCGGCAATCGGTGCCACCGGCGGCCACTGCGACCAGACCGGATTTCCCGAAGGGACGTTCGGCGCCGAGCCCGGCGCCGAGAAAGGCATCTTCCACGGCGCGGCCGAAGCGCGCCAGGCCGTCCGGCTGGACGTGAAGTACGGTGCCGACGTGATCAAGACCTGCGCGTCGGGGGGCGTGCTCTCGCTCGGCGACGACGTGGCCGCGCCGCAGCTCTCCGACGAGGAGCTCGCCGCCCTCGTCGACGAGGCGCACCGGCTCGGGAAGAAGACGGCCGCACACGCGCACGGGGACCTCGCCGCGCGCGCCGCGGTCCGTGCCGGAATCGACTCCATCGAGCACGGATCGTTCCTGACCGATGAAACCTTCGCGCTCATGAAGTCGAAGGGGACCTATCTCGTTCCGACGCTGCTCGCCGGGGAATGGACCGGAGGCAAGGCCGAGAAGTTTCCGCCGCAGATCGCGGTAAAGGCGCGCGCGGCCCTCGCGGCGCGCTCGGACATGTTCCGGAGAGCGTTGAAGAGCGGGGTTCGGATCGCGTTCGGGACGGACTCGGGCGTCTCGCCGCACGGCATCAATGCTCAGGAGTTTCGTCTCATGGTGGACCTGGGGATGTCTCCCGCGGCCGCCCTGCGCGCGGCGGGTCCGGCCGCCGCCGACCTCGTCGGGCTCGGGGATCGCATCGGCACGCTCGAAAAGGGGAAGGATGCCGACGTCATCGCCGTTGCCGGCGATCCATTGAAGGACATCCGGGCAACCGAGCGGGTCTTCTTCGTGATGAAAGGGGGGAGGATCCTCCGCTACTCGGCCCGGTAGCTTCCGGGCCGTCTACAGCCTCGACTTCAGCAGGGCGAATCGGGCCGGATCCCCCTTCGTCAGTCCGGACGGCACGCCGTCGGGGTAGAGACGCGCGATCTCGGCCTCGATCTCCGCGGCACGGTTCCCGGGGTCGGGATGAGTGCTCAGGAAGTCCGGGCGGCCGGATCCGCCGCCGGCGTCGGCGAGAACCCGCATCACGTCCGTGAGCGAGCGGGGGTCGTAGCCGCTTTCGCCCATGAAGTGGACGCCGAAGCGATCCGCTTCGAGCTCGTCCTTCCTCCCGAATCTCATGTTGACGAGCTGGCCGACGACGGCGGCCAGCGCGGCGGCCTGGCTGCCGTCCGAGTCGTCGGAGGACGCCGCGACTCCGGCCGCTCCGACGAGAGCCTGCGTCAGCTGGGCCTTGGCGAGCTGCTCGGCGGAGTGCCGCCCGACGACGTGCCCGATCTCGTGACCGAGCACCCCGGCGAGCTGGGCTTCGTCGGCGAGGCGCCCGAGGAGAGCCGCGGTGATGAAGACCTGGCCCCCGGGGAGCGCGAACGCGTTGACGGTCTCCGGATCACGGAGCACGTGAAAGTCATATTGGTAACCCGACCCCCGGGCCGCGCTGCGGGCGATGATCGCCTCACCGATCGCCTCGACGCTGTTCTGAACTGCCGGGTCCGGATGAAGGCCGCCGAACTGCTCGGCCATCTGGGGGGCAGCCTGGAGTCCGAGCGCGACCTCCTGATCCGGCGTGAGCGCGACGTGCTGCTTTTCGCCCGTGACCGGATTCACCTGCTGGTTGCAGAAGTAGTAGCCCGCGCCGATTGCGGCGATGACGAAGGCGATCAGGATTCTTCTCGAGCGCATGGTGCGACTCCTCTGCAGGCGTCGGGCCAATTATCCCGGGGGTCTCGAAGGTCGCAGGTGTCGACACGTCACGACTGCGCCCCTCGGGCGTCGTGGTCGCACCGGACTTCACGAAGGTACAGCCGCCCGCCTCCCCAAGGTACCCCTTGCAGCCGACTCCGTGTGCGCCAATCCTTCGTTGGAGCAGGCGTTCTTGCATCGGGACGATTCATCGCCGGGGCACATTCCTTGCAGGGTTTGCGCAGCGCTGGAGGGGTCAGCAGACCTTTCTATTTCCCCGGACAACAGAGACGAAGGAAGGAAGTGACGGAATGAATCGGGTGCGATTCGCGATCACCGCGATCGGTCTCTTGCTCTTTTCCGTGGCCGCCGACGCGCAGCTCGCGGGCTTCGTGACGACGGTCGAGGAGAGCGGCGCTCCCCG
>DASUAD010000670.1:0-2043 GCA_035763965.1 Thermoanaerobaculia bacterium
GTCATTACGACCCGGTTCTCATCGGGAAAAACCGCGCCGGTGTGGCGCTCGCCCACTTCGCCGTTTCGGCGGGCCCGGGGACTCTGGCATGGTGCGCGTGCGGCGCGGCGCAGGCGATCGCCGCACGATCGACGGACGTTCCCGCCTTCCGGCCGGCCGGATGGGTCACGCTCCTCCTGGTCTCGGCGATCCCGTGGGCGACGACCGTCCGCGCCGCGTCCTTTCTCGGCGGCACGCTCTGGTTGCTGATCTCGATCTCGCTCCTCCTGTCCGGAAAGGTCCTCGGGTCGCTCGCCCGCCTTCACGCCCGGCCCGGGTGGGCAGACGAGCATCCCCTCGCGGCGTTCGGCCTCGGCCTCGCTTTTCCGCCGGTGATCCCTTCCCTGACTTGGCCCGCCGCGACCCTCGCCGAGTTGTCGGCCGCCGCGACGCTCGCGCTCGCCGCAGGGGTATTTCTGATCGTCCGAGCCGAGTTCCCGCTCGCGGAGGAGGGGGCGTGAAAGACGTCCTCCGGGTCGCCGGCGTCTCGAAGGAGTATGGGGGTCGGGTCGTCCTGCGAGCCGTGGAGCTGTCACTTCGCGAGACGGAGGTCGTGGGACTCATCGGCGCCAACGGCGCCGGCAAGACGACGTTGATCCGGATCCTGCTCGGGCTCGTCCGGGCCTCGGGAGGTCGGGTCGAGTGGCGCGGCACGGGAGGCGCCGTCCCGCCCGATCGGGTCGGCCACTTCGGAGGCGCCCACACGCTCCCGCCGGGAATCCCGGTCCGGACGTGGGTCCGCCTCGTCGCGGGCGGTCGCGCCTCCTGCGACGATCGCCGTCCGATCCGCGCACTCTCGCGCGGCTCGCGACAGATCGCCGGCCTGTCGTCCCTGCTGGTCCGCTCGGAGCTGGAAACGATCCTGCTCGACGAGCCCTGGGAGAGTCTCGACCCGGACGGATCGCGCTGGCTGACGGAAACCCTGCGTCGGAGAAGAGACGAGGGTTGCGCCGTTCTCGTTTCCTCGCACCGTCTGCACGATCTCGCGGGCCTCTGCGACCGCTACGCGTTTCTTCTCGACGGACGGCTCGTTCTGCGCTCCGCCGCCGAGATCTCGCCGCGCATGGTTCGAGGAGAAGACCTGCTCGCTGCTTTCGACGGGATCCGGTGCGCGCCGTGATCGGGGTTTTCGTTCTCCTCGCTGCCGTGACGTCCTCTCCGTTGCCGGACGTCGGATTCTTCTTTCGAGGCCCCGACCGGCCCGCCCCGCGCGACGGCGTGCCGGTCGAGCTCGAGGTCGGCTCCGACACCGTCCGCGCGGACCTGCTCGTCGAAGATGCGATCTCCTATCCACGCTGGAGGTGGGTGGACGGCGCATCCTCGGAGACCGGGCGGGTGACTCTTCACGCGACCGCCGGATCCCTCGCGCTCATCGTCGTCCGAAGCCCCGGGCGGCCGGGCTACCGGCTCGACGGACCGTTCCGCTGGCCGGCGTCGCCGCTCCCGCGCCGCACGAGCCTGCGGGCCGTCCGCGCTATCCGGGGAACGGGGCTTGTCGGCCCGCACGCCGAGATCCGGCTCGCGGGATCTCCCGGCAGCGAACTGCTCTGCGAGCACGACCGGAAGAGCGAATGGCAGTGCGCGGGTGTCCCCTCCGATCTTGCGGGGCGGATCGTCTTCTGCGACGGAGGCCGTCCGCTTGCCGCCGCCGACGTGCGGCCGGGCCCACCCGACGCCATCGCCGTCCGCGTCGTGTCCGATTCCGCTCTCATCCGGCTCGAGACCCTCGATCCGGCGGACGAGCCGCGAGGTGCTGCCGCACAGGTGCTTCGTCCCGCCGGCGCCGGAGGCGCGCTGCTCGCGCCTGCCCGCGACTGGAAAGTCGAGGACCTCGGCGGCGGGCTTTTCTGGCTCGAGGGGAAGAGCGATCCGGCCCTCGTCGTCGAGGCCCGCGCGCCCCGCCACGCTTCGGTGAGGATCCCTCTCGCATCGCTCGGCTCGGCATGCGGCGAGCCGCTTCCCGTCGCGCTCCTCGCTTCGCCGGCCGTCGCCGGGACCGTCTCC
>DASUAD010000671.1:0-2115 GCA_035763965.1 Thermoanaerobaculia bacterium
TGTCGTGCATCAGTGACTGGATTCCGCCGCACGTCGGGTAGCAGAAGTACCGCCTCTTTTCGTGTCCGAGGAAACGGACTCCCGACGCCGCGAGCTTCTCGAGGACCGCCGGCTGCGCGCCTTCCGACTCGAGCAGCACGCGCTTGTTCCGCGCGCCACCGAGCGAATAGTTGCCGATGTGACCGTCGCTCCGAACGACGCGGTGACAGGGGATCAGCAGCGGGACCGGGTTTTTCGCGAGCGCCGAGCCGGTCGCGCGAACCGCGTCGGGATGGCCGATCTCTCTTGCGACCCAGCTGTACGGGCGAACCTCTCCGGGCGGGATCTCGAGCGCCTTCAGCAGCACCGCGCGCTCGAACTCGGAGAGCCCGCGGAGGTCGAAGCGAAGTCCCGCGTCGCGCCCGCGGAGGCGTCCGCGGACGAGCGCCCGGACGTTGCGCGGAGGCGGCGCCCCGTCGGGACCGATCGGCCGCCCGAACCGCCTCTCGAAGCTCTTCTCGAACTCGGCCGCGGAACGCGCCCGGTTGACCATCGAGATTCCGGCGCGGCTGTGCGCGACGAAGACCGAGCCGATCGCCGACTCGAGGATCCAGTAGCTGTCGCCGAGCCCGACGCGCCGCAGGACCGCAGGCAGGAGTGATTTCGGCGCCCGCTCGCGCGGAAGGTTCTTCAACCCTCGAACGATCGTCAGCGTCTCGCTGGCGGAGTCCCCTCTGGTCGTCTTTTTCATGCCCTCACCTCTGCGAATTCGGGGACAGACCACGGTTTTCGGGACCGCGGTGATTCCCGGAGCGTTCTGGTGAAAACCGTGGTCTGTCCCCAATTCGCCGGGAGTCCGTGATCGCCCGGCGCAAAAGGTTCACCGCGCGATGGACGTTCGATTTCGCCGTTCCGAGAGGCTGCTTCAGGATCTCCGCGACTTCCTCGAGAGAGAGACCCTCGACGTATCGCAGGATGATTGCCGATCGGTAGCGTTCGGGAAGCGTGGCGACGAGCGAGGCAATGTCCGCGCGCCGCCGCGACTGCTCGAGGCGGGAGTCGGGGCGCGATCCCGGGTCGTCCGGGGAATCCCAGGCCCGCCGTGCGGTTTCGCCGTCCGCTCCGCCGTTCTCGATCGACACGAGCCGGAGTCGCTTGCCTCTCAGCCGGTTGCGCGCGACGTTCAGTGTGATGCGGTAGAGCCATGCCTGCAGCGCGAGGGAGCGGATCCGATCGGCCGGATATGTCTTCAGCGCGCGGTACGCACGCACGAACGAGTCCTGCGCGACCTCTTCGGCATCCTCGCGGCTGCCGCAGATGCGGTAGGCGAACGAATAGAGACGGTCCTGAAAAACGCGCACCAGCCGCTCAAAAGTGCCGTCGAGGTCGGCGGCGAGATCCCCGGTCAGCGGATCCGTCCCGGCCATTCTGCCGCCTCCCCGCCCGCCGGGCGGTCCCGGCGATTCGACCAGGCGCAGATCCGCGGATCCGCCAATCGCGGCGTGGGAGCCCTCACCGGCACAACTCGTCGTCATCACGCCCTCTCGTGACGTGAAACACGGCCGGCCGCCGGAAGGTTGCAGATCCCGCCGTCGATTTCCTCAGACGGGCACGTACTTCAGCCGTTTTTCGATCGCTCCGGCGATCCAGACGGCGTGATGACGGCTGTTCTCGATGAAGATGTGGCCGATCTCGGTCCCCCCGAGTATCGCGCCGGCCAGGTAGAGGTTCGGAACGTTCGACTCGAGCGTCGCCGGGTCGTGCGCCGGCACCCTCTGCGGTCCTTCGAGCCGGACGCCACAGCGCGCGAGGAGCCCGAAGTCCGGCTCGTACCCGATGAGAGGAAAGACCGCCTCCGCGGGGACCGAATCCGGCCCGGCGGGGGTTTCGAGCCGGACCAGCCCGGGTGTGATCTCGACTATGCGGACGCCGAAGAGCGCGCGGATGGCGCCCGCCCGGATGCGGTTTTCCAGGTCCGGCTTGATCCAGTACTTCACTCGATCGGAGATCGCCGCACCCCGGACCAGCAGCGTGACCCGGGCGCCGTGCCGGTAGAGGTCCAGAGCGGCCTCTGCGGCCGAGTTCTTGCCCCCGATCACCACGACGTCGCGCGCATGAAATGGATATCCGGAGACG
>DASUAD010000672.1:0-2973 GCA_035763965.1 Thermoanaerobaculia bacterium
CGAGGACCGTTTTCGCGCGGACCTCTATTACCGCCTCAACGTCTTTCCGATCGTCCTGCCGCCCCTGAGGAAGAGGTTGGAGGACATCCCGCGCCTCGCCCGTCATTTCGCGATGCTGTACGCGTCGAAGATGGGGAAGAATGTCGGTCCACTCGGCGCCGACGTGCTGGAGCGTCTGGCCGCCTACGCCTGGCCCGGGAACGTCCGCGAGCTGCAGAACGTCATCGAGCGGGCAGTGATCGTCTCGCCCAACGGCCGCTTCGAGCTCGGCGACTTCGCGGCGTCGCCGGCTGGAACGAGTCCGAAGCCGCCCGTGAGGAAACTCGAAGACGTCGAGCGCCAGCACATCCTCGAGGTTCTCGAGGAGACCGGCTGGCGGGTCAGCGGTGAGCGCGGCGCCGCCCGGATTCTGGGCCTCAAGCGAACGACGCTCGAGGCCCGCATGAAAAAGCTCGGGATTCTCCGCCGCTCCTGATCGAAGGCGCCCGACGAGGGCGCCTCGAGCCCCGCCGCGCCGCACGCGTCGCGCCCTGCCATTCCGTTGGCATTGTGCCGACCGGCCGGCCGCACCTCGCGCGCAGCCTGCTTCGGATCTTCACGTCCCGCGGCGACACAACTCCACACCGTTCAGCCAGTTGAGCCGCTTTCGCGTGACTCGCAGGACTGCGGCACGCCGCGTGCCCTTAGCAGGACGCCGATGAAAACGAGGCGAGGAGGCCGATGTGACGTTGCGGATCACGCGCAGGAAGGGATCGCGATCCCGGGCGACCCTGATGCTCGAGGGGAGCGTCGTCGCGGAGTGGGCCGCGCTTCTCGAGCGGGAATGCTCCGGCCTTCTGCGATCCCGGCGCGAGGTCCGTCTCGATCTCGCGGCAGTCACGTTCGTCGACCGCGTCGGGGTCCGGGCCTTGAAACGCCTGAGCCGCGCGGGGGTCGAGATCTGCTGCCGCCCCGGGCCCGTCGCGAGCGTACTCGAGGGAGAAGGCATTCCGGTCACGCAGGACGAAATCGTCGATCAGCGGCCCTGACGGGTCGATGAAACAACCGGATTGAGACGACGAGGGAAGAGTTGGAGTCGACGATGCAGCTCGAAATCGAAAAGACGCTTCCGTCAACCCCCATCGCGGGCGCATTCGCGGCTGGTTTTTCCCGGGGCAAGCTCCAGGTCGGCACTTTGTTCGCCGGTCGGTACGAGATCCAGTCGGTGCTCGGCGTGGGCGGAATGGGAATCGTCTACAAGGCGTACGACCGCGAGCTCGACGACGTCGTCGCGATCAAGACGCTGCGCTGGGAAGCGCTGTCGGCGGACCGCACGCTGCTCGACCATTTCAAGCAGGAGATCCGTCTCGCCCGGCGGATCACACACCCCAACGTCCTGCGCACCTACGACCTCGGTGAGTCGAACGGGTTGAGGTTCCTCTCGATGGAGTTCGTGGAGGGCCGGACGTTGAAGCATCTGGTGGAGACCGGCGAGGTCCTGCCGACAGCCGTCGGGCTGCGGATCGCGAAACAGGTCTGCGCGGGGCTGGCGGCCGCGCACGAGGTCGGCGTCATCCACCGCGACGTCAAGTCGCAGAACATCATCGTCGAGCCGACCGGCGGGCTGAAGATCATGGACTTCGGTACCGCCCGCGTGACCGAGGATCGCGGAGCAACGGGCGCTGTCATCGGCACGCCGGATTACATGTCGCCCGAGCAGGTCCGCGGGCTCCCGCTCGATTGCCGGTCCGACATCTATTCGGCGGGTGTCGTGCTCTACGAGGTCTTCACCGGTTCCCTTCCCTTCGAGGGCGACAGCCCGCTCGCGGTCGTCCTGAAACACGTCAACGACGCCGCACCGCTTCCCCAGTGGAAGAACCCGTGGATCGAGCCCCGGATCGCGGCGATCTTGATGAAGTGCCTGGAGAAAGATCCCGCCGCGCGGTTCCAGAGCATGGGCGAGCTGTCCGAGGCCCTGGCGAGAGTGACGGTGCGGCACGCAGCCTGAGCCGGTAAGCGGCAAACCGAAAACGACAGTCGAAATCGAGTGAACCGGGCGTTACTCGCCCACTAACAGCAGGAGGCATCTGTGAAGAAGCGTCAGCTCGCGGCCGGGATGGCCATCATGGTCGGATTGACTCTAGTTGGAGGAACGGGATCGGCGGTATTGGCCTCAGAGAAAGTGGGGTTCGGTTTCAATGCTCCTCTCATTTCCGGATTCCCGGGAGGCCGCGAGGTGAGACTAACCGGAGGCGGCGCCTTCAGCCTGCCCGATCTTTTCGTTCACTCGGCAGGCGGCTTTCGCTGCCTTTCGGACATCTCGGCGGGGCCGCTCACGGGATGTCTCGCCGGTGAGGGCGTGCGCTGGGATACGGTGGACCTGCTCACCTCCACGGCCTTCCAGTGTACCGGGGCCGACCCGGGTGGCACCAAGACCGCGTTCACCGGAGACAACACGGTCGCCTTGCTGGCCGATTTCTACCGGCAGGGCGACGGAGACACGGAGTCCTTCACTGCCCGAATGTTCGTTTCGGACTCCGACCAGGCGCCGGACATCGAGGGCGTACAGAACGTCTGGATCGCGGGAGTCGGCTGCGGAACGGCGATCGTCAACTTCAAGTAAGGCCCGATTGAGAAGACGCTCATCGTACCGGTTCGAGCCCGGTACGAATGAGCGCCCGGGGCCGCAAAGGAATGGATATGAAGTCCAAGCAGGGTCTATATGTCATCGCCGCTACGCTCGTTTTCTCCGTATCGCTCGCTCGTGGTCAGCAGAGTCCCGACCCGGCCGTCCTCGCTGGCAAGGTTGCCAACTGGCCGGCGCCGCCCAACTGGAGCCCGCCGGCACAGCCGATTTCCGTGCAGGAGCGGGAGGGTGGCCTGAGAACGGAAGGGCTCGGGGCGATGGCCACGTCCCCCCTGCCGTTCGTCAGCATCGCTCCCTGTCGGGTCGCGGACACGCGAGGGAACGGGTTCGCGGGCCCCTTTGGACCC
>DASUAD010000673.1:0-2459 GCA_035763965.1 Thermoanaerobaculia bacterium
GAGAGCGAAGCCGGCGGATGGAAGGTAGGCGACGCGCTCGGCGAGGATCGTGCCGATCGCGAAGAACACATTTGCCGTAGAGACAAAGGCCGCCGCGAAAAACAGGAGTCCGAAGGCCAGCTCGCGCTTCTCCCGCTCGCGGAGGATCGCGGCGGCGAGGAGCGCGACCCAGAGAGCGATCGCGGCGGCGCCGACCGGATCGAAGCCGCGCCGGACCGGGATCGACCATGCGGACTCGTCGGCCGAAAGCCGCAGCGGGACGAGCAGCCGCCCGACGTATCGGAAGAGGATCGCCGCCGAGTTCGAGATCCGCTCGGAGGTCGAGACGTGCGCGAGCGGGTTCTCGACCTCGAAGATGACGAAGGTCGGCGCCTTGATCGCGCCCCCGAGGACCGCCCGGCGCGCGAGGAGGTTCCCCGCGAGCAGCACCGCGCACCCGGCGTATACGGGAAAGCCGCGCGAAAGAGCCCTTCCGAACCGCTCGAGGGTTCTGCCCGGCTCGAGCCGCCAGTATGCGAGGAGCACGAGCAGGGGCGCCACCACCGCGCTCTCCTTCGAAAGAACGCCCAGGGCAAAGCAGAGGAGCGCGAGCGCGAGGTCCTTCCATCGCGACTTTTCCCGGTTGCGGTAGCGGACGGCGAAGAGAACGACCCCGACGACGAACGCCGCCGTGAGGGTCTCGCCCCGGCCGACGAGGCTCGTCACCGCTTCGACGTGAACCGGATGGACCGCGAAGATGAGCGCGGCTCCGAACGCGACGGGCTCGGGGACATCGAGCCGCGAGAAAAGCCGGAGGAGCAGGAGCGTGACCAGCCCGTGAAGAGCGACGTTGACGACGTGGAATCCGACGCGGGCCCCGCGGTGCACCCACCACTGCACCGCGTACGAGAGGAGCAGGACGGGGCGATAGGCCGTTCCCTGGCCGCGCGGCCCGCCGAAGTACGGCGTCGCAAAGAGTGTCGGGAGGCCGCCGGGCGCGCGGATGCGCGGATTGTCGAGAACGATCGCCTTGTCGTCGTACGTGAAGTCGCCTGCCAGACCGTTCGCGTACGAAACGACGCAGGCAGCGACGAGGATCGCCGCGCGGGTCGCGGGAAGAAGCTTCCGCCAGCCGAACCTCATCGGTCGGCGAACTCTATCCGTCGCGCTCTCTCGCTCGGAACCTGGCTTCGCCACCGGCCCGCGGCTCGGGGACGGCCCTCGACCGCGTGCCTGGTCCCTCGATCGCTCGCGCTCCCGCGGCGCGCGCCTCCTCCCTCGTTCCTCGGGAGACTTCGCGCGCAGCGAACGAAGCTCCGTTCGGTTACTTCGAGGAGACTCCTCGCGCCGCGAGCGGAGGAAATCTCCCGACCGACCGTCACCTCGGCATGGCGATGCCGAGCTCCTTCATCAGGTAGAGCAGCGCCTGGCGGGAGAGCCCCAGCTCTCTTGCCGCGCGGCTGCGGTTGCCGCCGGTACGCTCGAGCGCTTCGCGGACGAGACGTCGCCGGTGTGCGGCGATCCGCGTGCGGTAGTCCCCGCCGGCCGCAGCCGCCGGACGGCTGGCGCGCCGGATCGTCGGCGGGAACAGCTCCGCCGAGACGGCGCCACCCGGCTCGGCGAGGGCGGCGGCCTGGCAGATCGCGTTCTGCAGCTCCCGGACGTTCCCGGGCCACTGGTGCACGAGCAGCGCGGCCTGGGCCTCGGGTGTGAAGCGCAGAGGGCCCCGTCCGAACTCCGCCGCGTAGCGATCCAGGAAATGGCGCGCGAGGATCACGGCATCGCGGCCGCGATCGCGCAGGGGCGGCAGCGCGATGATCCCGACGTGGAGCCGGTAGTAGAGGTCTTCCCGGAAACGGCCCGCCTCGACCTCCTTCGCGAGGTCGCGCGAGGTCGCCGAAACGACCCGCAGATCCACGGCGCGCGCGCGGTTCTCGCCGACGCGTCGGATCTCGCGCTCCTGCAGCGCCCGGAGAAGCTTGGCCTGCAGCGCGGCAGAGAGGTCTCCGATCTCGTCGAAGAGAATCGTCCCGCCGGAGGCTTCCTCGAGGAGGCCGCGCCGGTCGCGCTCGGCACCGGTGAATGCTCCGCGCGCGTGCCCGAAAAGCTCGCTCTCGAGAAGAGCCGCCGGGATCGCCGGCACGTTGACCGACACGAAAGGCCCCTTCGCGCGGGGCGAGAGCGTGTGCACGGCCCGCGCCACGGCTTCCTTGCCGCTCCCGGATTCGCCGAGGACGAGTACCGTCACGATCTGCGGCGCGAACCGCAGGAGTCGCCTGTAGGGCTCCCGCATCGCCGCGTCGGCGGTGACCACGCCGACCCGGCGCCATCCTTCGGCGAAATCGGAAGGGGCGGCGAAGCCGTCCGCGCGGTAGAGCAGGGTCTCCAGGAGAAGCGCGATCGGCGCCGAGACCTCGTCACCGACGGGCGGAGCGAGAGCGAGCTCGAACCGGGCGCTGCCCGCCTCGAGAGCGCGACGC
>DASUAD010000674.1:0-3024 GCA_035763965.1 Thermoanaerobaculia bacterium
CCGGATCGACGCGGCCGATGCGGTATGCCGCCTCGAGCGCTGCGACGAATTCGCGTACTGCGCGCTCCTCTGGGCCGCCGGTATCGAGGTTGCCGCGTGCACGGGCGCCCGTGGCTCTGGGCGCGAGCCCCCAGGCGTCGATGAAGACGTCGCGCTGGTCGACCACCGAGATCGCGATGAAGCCCACTGCCGCCACGAGAGCCGCCACTAAGTAGCGCCGTACGGGGAGTCCGGGCCGCGTCATCTCAGAAGCTGCGTGTGGACTTCCGACACGACCCCGATACCGAAGAACGTGACCACGACCGTTATGACTGAAAAGAGCGCCAGCAGAGCGGCCTTGCGCCCCTTCCAGCCGAGGGTGAACCGCAAGTGGATGTTCACCCCGTAGATCAGCCATGTGATGAAGGACCACGTCTCGACGGGGTCCCAGGCCCAGTAGCGGCCCCAGAGCCCGTGCGCCCAGATGGCCCCCGAGGCGATCATCACGGTGTCACCCGCGAAGCCCAACGTGATGAGGCGACCGCAGATGTCGTCGAGGATCGCGGGAGCGGCGCTCCCCTCCAACCGAGCGCGCCGCTCGCCGCGCAGATACAGTCCCGCGATGACCGAGGCAACCAGGAACGACCCGAAGGCAACCCACGCGAAAAGCACGTGGACCACGAGCCAGGCGCTGCGAAACGGCGGCTCGAGCGGCGAGAGCCTTGCCGGCGACATCAAGCCGTTCCCGAGGATGAGGAGCACCGCTGCGACGGCTACGGGCAGTGCCCGGAGGGCCTGCGCCCAGCGCCGCGCGACAAAAAAAAAGATCAGGCCGACGAAGAAGCTGCCGGAAAGCGAGTTCTCGTACGCGTACATCACCGGCGCGTGCCCGGTGGCCGTCCACCGCGTCAAACCGGCCGCGAGGTGGAGCCCGAGGGCGGCGGGCCAGCACCACGCGACCGCGGTTCGAGCCCTGGGGGACCGAAAAAGGGAGCTCAGCATCGACGCGACGAACGTTGCCACGTAGAGCGCGATGGATCCCCACAGGAAAGCGCCTTCCAGGGGCTTCACCGGCCTTCCATTCTGACTCTGGACACCAGGCGATCGAGTTGCTCCTCATGGAGAGCCGGAAAGAAGCGCGTGCCGGCCCGGATTCGGACCTCGACCGCGCCCCCGCCGGGCTGCCAGCTCGTCCGGATGAGCTGGTCCGGGAAGACGATCCTGAAGGCGAGGCCGATAGAGCCCAGCAGGCTACCCACCACGAACAGCCAGAGCCCGAGGTCCCTGGCCACAATGAAGCCGCCCCAGTAACGAAGCGACGGGAAGGCCACCGTGTAGCCATTGATGGCGGTCCGGGCACCCCGCTCGACGCTCCCTGCCGCGACTTCGCGCCCCTTCTCGTCCACCCAACGAAAGAGGAGCACCGGACGAACGGGGGCGAGCGTCCGGCTCGCCGGCTCTCCTCGGATCCTCACGAAGTCCGGATAGAGGCGGACAACGATGCGGCTTCCGTCCTCGAGCCGGAGAGCGTCCTCCCTTCCGGGAGGGAGGAGCTGGAGCATCGCCACGCCGTCCAGACGAACCCGGCCATCGGGGCCGGAGGCCGTCAGGGCCGGCGCGAATCCGTATCGGTGCAACGTGATCTGGTAGCTGTCCCACCAGAACGCCTGGTTGACGCGGACCTGCTGCTCCTTCACGACGTCGCCCCCGCGCTGAACGGAAAGGATGACGGCGTAGTCGGACGGCGTGCCCGCGGGAGAGTACTCCGCTGTGAAATCCCGGATCGCGATCTCCGACGGCACCCGCGCGGTGAACCGGCTCTTGCCGGAGACGTTGAACATCGATCGGACGGCGAACGGAATCCGGAAGCCCTCCGCCAGCATGACCTCACCCCCGAATCGCGTCCAGATGCTGGCGATCACGCCGATGAGGATCAGGATCAGGCCAACGTGAAAAGCGATAGAGCCCCAGAACCCGCGCCTGCCTCTCGCCGCGTCGACGTGATCGGGCCCGGAGGAGATCACCTCGTATCCCTCGCGACGGAGTTGACGCTCCAGGGAGATTCCGTCGAAGGGCGCAGCCACCTGGAAACGGCGCTCCGTCCGGAACCGGTCGGCGCCCGGACTCGGACCTCGACCTCTTTTCCGTTCGGCGCGCACCCGCTGGAGGAGTGAGTAGCCGATTCCCGCGCAAAGGTAGAGCGGCAGGAGGAGGAACAGGGGACTGCCCACGATGTCACGGGGGCGGAGGTGGCGTCCGATCCAGACGAGAAGGGGACTCGCGCGCAGGAGGTCGTCGACGCGGGACGGCTCGAGCGTGTCCAGGTCCGGGACGAGAGCCGAGAGACTCAGCACGCCGGCCATGGTTACCATCGTGAGCACGGCGAACCGGCGGGACGCCAGTACGAACAGCGCCTTCCGGGCGCGGACCCCGATCAACTCAGCCTCGGGGACGGTTCAGAGGGAAGATCCCGCAAGCGGAAGCTGCTCGAACCCGCGCTCCTCCAGCCTGTCGACCAGCCATCGTCCATCGACCTTCCGGCAGCGGAAGAGGTTAAGGTAGCGCACCCGCCGCGGCGCCTGCTTCACCTCTCCCGTTTCCGGCATGAAGTGGCGGTACCACCAGACCTCCGTCGTTTCGACGCTCGCGCTCTCGGCCCCCTCGTGCGTGACGGGACCCGCGTCGAAAGACTCCTGGCGGGCGTCCATGATCATCCGTCCCTGCATGAGGAATCCGATGACGTCGTCCACGCGCTGAATCTCTGCGGTCGTCGCCGACTCCTGCAGGAGCTCCGGAGAGCCGCGCGCATACGCGGCCGGAAGCGCCTGGTTGTAGCGCTTGACGGCGGCGAGGACCTCGTGGTCCGCGACCGACTGCCGGGCGCCGCCGCAGCCCGGGAGCACACTGCAGCACGCCAGGATGGCGATCGCAGAGCTAAGGATCCGCGGCGTCATCGTACGAGTACTGGGCGGTGTTCCCGCCCGTGTTCTCGTGACCGTGGGCGCACAGGCTCACCGTGTCGGTCCCTCCCTTGCCCCAGCAGGT